>JBEBXF010000005.1:0-29978 GCA_040391725.1 Eoetvoesiella caeni
GCCGACATGCCGTCCGTAGCCACGCCTTGCATGTCGGCGCTTTTGGTCAGAACCCAGTTGTGTCCCATGGCTGCCGCGGGCAGCTTGCCCACATGCTTCAGGTGCACGGTGAATTCCTTGCAGCTTTTATCGACGACGATTTCCTTGGTGTTGTATTGCATGGCATCGTTGCCTTCAATAGTTGCTTCGCATTGCGCCGCCAGGCTGGGCAGGGCGGCGAAGGAAAGCAAAGAGGCCAGGGCAATTTTTACGATCATGAGAATCTCCGTTGTGACGAGTAGGCAATATGCGCGGGGTCCATAGGCAGCAACCCGGCGCCCTCGGATCCATTCTAGCGGCGAAGGCGCGTTCCGTCATTGATCTCGATCAATGAAAAGAAAAGCCCGCCTGTGACGAGGCGGGCCGGCCATGCGCAGCGGCGGCAACGCCGCCGCGCGAAGCAACAGGCTTACTTCTTGGTGGCGACGCTGTCCTTCAGCAGTTTCCAGTCGCCGTTCTTGACTTCGACCAGAACGCGCGAACGCGCATCGAGGCCGAAATGGTCGGTGGGCGTCATGTTGAAGACGCCATGGGTCGCCACGACTTCCTTCGAGTTTTCGAGGGCGTCGCGCAATGCCTGGCGGAACTCGGGCGTGCCGGGTTTGGCCGTTTTGAGAGCGACCGGCACGGCGGCCTTGAACAACAGGAAGGCATCGTAGAACTGAGCGCCGAACGACGAGAATGAACCCTTGCCGTATTTTTCTTCGTAGCGCTTGGTGTAGTCCTGGCCGAGCTTCTTGGTTGGGCTGGCGGCGGGCAACTGATCGGCGACGACCACGGGGCCGACCGGCAGAATCGTGCCTTCGACGGCCTTGCCGCCTACGCGGATGAACTCTTTAGTGG
The DNA here is from genome assembly GCA_040391725.1 of Eoetvoesiella caeni. Taxonomy (GTDB): domain Bacteria; phylum Pseudomonadota; class Gammaproteobacteria; order Burkholderiales; family Burkholderiaceae_B; genus Eoetvoesia; species Eoetvoesia caeni_A. The sequence goes on from JBEBXF010000005.1 coordinate 883, forward strand.
CCGTGCCGTGCGTCTGGTAGATTTGCTTTTTGAAGCCGCGGTCTTTCAATGTGACCTCGGGCAGCACCGAAGGCGTGCCCGATGCCGCGACGAGAATGGCGTCGGGCTTGGAGGCGACCAGCTTCACGGCTTGTCCGGTCACGCTGGTGTCGGTGCGATTGAAGCGCTCGACATCGCCGACTTTGATGCCTTGAGCTTCGGCGGCGGCCGTGATTTCCTTGAGCCAGCTTTCGCCGTACGCATCGGTATAGCCGATGAAGCCCATGGTCTTGACCCCATGTTTTTTCATGTGCTCGACGATCGCTTCGGCCATCAGGCGGATATGCTGCGGCGCGCGGAAGACCCAGGTGTTCTTGCTGGGCGGCAGCTCCAGGGGCGCGACGGCGATTTGCGGCGTCTTGCTTTCATTGGCCACCTCGGCAATGGCGGCCGAAGGAGGGGTGGAGGACGAACCGAGAATCACATCGACCTTGTCGTCGTTGACGAGCTTGCGGGCGTTCTTGCCGGCTTGCGCCGCATCGGTGGCATCGTCCAGGACGATGTAGTGGATCTTCTGGCCATCGATGGTGTCCGGCAGCAAGGCCACGGTATTTTTTTCCGGAATGCCCAGTGCGGCCGCCGGGCCCGTCGACGACAGCGAAATACCGACGTTGATATCGGCCATGACGGGTGCGCTCAATGCCGCAAACGTGGTTGCGGCCGCAAGGGCAGCCAATTTGAAGTGGACTTTCATGCATCCTCCTGGGATAAATAAGGACTGAATCGTATTTTTATTCGAGCTTACAGCCCTGAGCGCGCCATCGTATGAAGCTGTCCGGGCTGATGACGCAGAGCATAACTCAGGCTGGACTCTACGCTGTAAAAAAAAACGGGTCAAGAACTATAGTTATGTTTCTGGGGTAAACCATACTATAGTTGCGTTCCTCGGATAAGCCCTCTATACGCCGCAAACCCGCCGCAAAAATTCTCCGCCGCGCTGTTGCCCATCTCCGGGGTGTTTCTTTATTATTCGGAATATGGATCGCTTTCTCACCATCGAGGCGTTTGTCACCGTGGCGCAGGCCCAGAGCTTTGCCGAGGCCGCCCGGCAGATGCGGCTGTCCAAGTCGGTGGTCACGGCGCGCGTGCAGCAGCTCGAGGAATTCGTCGGCGCGCCCCTGTTCCACCGCAATACCCGCAATGTGCGGCTATCCGAAGTCGGCCAGGCCTTTTTGCAGGACTGCATCGATCTGGTGGGGCGCACCGACGCGCTCACCGACCAGATGCGCGAACTCAAGGGGTCTCTGGCCGGCCGTCTGCGAGTGCACGCGCTGCCGGGGTTCACGCTGGGGCATATGGCGACGCATCTGCGCGAGTTCCAGGACCGCTATCCTGAAATCGTACTCGACATCTTCGTCAACGATGCCGTGGTCGATCCCATCAAAGAGGGCTTCGACTGCGCCCTGCAAATCTTCCGCCCCTCGTCGGAAGATCTCGTGGAGCGAAAAATCTTTCCGTTGCGCCGCGTATTCTGCGCCTCGCCGGCCTATCTGGCGCGGCACGGCACGCCGCGCCATCCCCGGGATCTGCTGGGTCATCGGCTGGGGCTGTATTCCGGCTACCCCACGCGCGACAAACTGGTGTTTCAGGGCGCGCCGCAAAAAATCGTCCTCGATCTCAAGCCGACCCTGCTCTCCAACAGCGTCCATTTACTGAATGAATATGCCTGCGAGCACGCCGGCATCGTGTGCATTCCCACCCTGGTGGCCTCGAAATCCATGATCGAGGGCCAACTGGTGCCGGTTCTGCCCGATTGGCCATTGTCGTCGTTCTGGCTGTCAGCCGTGTATTCGCGCAGCCATCGCGGTGGCGCCAAATTGCGGCTGTTCATCGAAAGCCTGCTGGCGCGTTACGCCGACGACCAGCCCTGGGACAGCGTGCTTATTTCGAAGGGTTTGCTGGCGCCGGCCACGAACATGGAATGAGCCGCAGGCGTTCATAACTGTTCTGATAACGCAAACAATCCAATCGGAAATCGAAGCCTACTCAAGACGGGCGGCAGTTCTTACACTGGCAGCACATACAAAAAAAACCATAACCAATATGCTTTCAGACATAGGAGACAAGCCATGCCCGCTACTTATCACACCCAATTCGGTTCCATCGACGACTACGAAAAAGGGCGTGTGGAAATTATCGGGGACGATGCCAAGCACTACGCCTTTTCCAACTGCTTCGAAGTGGCCGCCAACGCCCGGCCTTACGAAAAAATCGTCACCGCCGTCAATCAGATCTACGTGCTTGAAACGCTGCGCGCCGAAGGCGAATCGCCCTGGTATACCTGCGCCCACGACGAATTCGCCTTGTGCATGGATGGCCAGGTCGATATCCACTTGATCAAGCTCGATCAAAGCCAGCAGGTTTCCGACCAGGAAAAGAACGGCGCCGTGCTGGTGGCCGGTGAGCCCAAGGGCGAAAAAATGGGCTGGATGAGGCTTACGCGCGGCCACCAGGGCATGCTGCCCAAGAACACCGCCTACCAGTTCCGTTCGGCCGCGCCCTCGGTCATCGTGCTGCAGACCTGCAAGGGCGAGCTGTCCCGGGAACGCTGGGCCGACATCTGCCAGACGGCCTGAACCCGGCCTCCCGATACCAATCCGCCGGACGAGCCTCGGCACTTCATTCATTCAGTCATTCACGCTATTGGAGGGTGAGATGAACGCACCTGCAGAAGTCAAACACACCATCGACATCAGCCAGCCGGATCCCGTCATGGGGTATCGATCGTTTACGCTGGGCTCCTTTCATTTCCGGCGCGACGAGTACTTCGCCCACATCACATGGACGACCCGCGACGGGCGGCCCATGAGCCACAGCCTGGACGTCGGCAACTATCTGCGCGCCCTCATGCGCGACGTGGCCTGGGGATTCTTCTACGGCTGGGTCAACTTCGACAATGTCCTGGGCACGGTCAACCACTATCAATCGGTGGATTTGTTCGCTGGTTCGTTCAACGCCACCATGAAGGAAGCCGGCGTCGACAAGCTTGAAAACTTTCCCACCGAGCAGATCCGCGAGATTTTCGTCGAAATGCTCGACGACTGGACCAACGAAGGGTTCGACCCCTTCGCCGCTCCCCAGGAGACGGGCAGCCCCTACGGCAGAAAGCATGGGGACAACAAGGCCGCCACGCATCGTCAGCGCGAACTGGCCAAGCGCTGCGTCGGCATGACGGATGATCTTGCGCTGCGCTCGGACGCCCGCGGCGCGCCGGTCAACCGGGCTTTCGCCGATGTGGATCTGGCCGAGCCCGAGCTGCATCCCGAGCCAGGCTTCGAGGGCGAGGTGCACGCCTTCAACCTGTTCGGCTTTCTGTCGCGCTCGCAAGTCACCTGGAATCCCTCGTTCACGTCCGTTGTCAAGTACAGCTACATGTGTCCCACCACCGAGGAACACATACTGCCCATCATTCACGGCAACGACAGGGTCGAATGGTTCTTCCAGATGTCCGATGAAATCCACTGGGACTGCTCGCACCGCGATACCGGCAAGCCGCTGGCCCGGGTCATCATGAAGGCGGGCGACATGGCCGCGATGCCCGCCTATTGTCGCCATCAAGGCTTCAGCCCCAAACGCTCCATGCTGCTGGTGTGGGAAAACGGTTCCCCCAACCTGGTGTACGAAATCCAGAAGGGCGAATCGCCCGAGGTGCCGGTTACGTTTTAAGCAAGGAGTCTGGATCATGAAGGTCGAAAACATGCAGGCCGGCCAGGGGCTCGGCCTGCCGGTACGGAATCAGTTGTTCATCGACGGCAGGTTCGTCGATGCCGAGTCCGGCGAAACGCTTCCCACGCTGAACCCGCACGACAATTCCGTCATCACCGAGGTCGCCATGGCCGGACCGGCCGACGTCGACAAGGCCATCAAGGCGGCTCAGGCGGCCTTGCCCAGGTGGTCGCGCATGGCGGCCATGGATCGCGGCCATCTGCTGCTCAAGCTGGCCGACGCCATCGACGCCCATGCCGAAGAGCTGGCCAGGCTCGAATCCCTGGACACCGGACACCCGCTGCGCGACACGCTGGCGCTGGACGCGCCGCGCACGGCCGTCACGTTCCGCTATTTCGGCGGCATGGCCGACAAGCTCGAAGGCACGGTCATTCCCGTCGAAGAGGGCTTCCTAAACTACATGCTGCGCGAACCCGTCGGCATCGTCGGGCAGGTCGTGCCGTGGAATTTTCCGCTGATGTTCACCAGCTGGAAAATGGGGCCGGCGCTGGCCGCCGGCAACTGCGTCGTGCTCAAGCCCGCCGAGCTCACGCCCCTTACCACCTTGCGCATCGCCGAGCTCATGTCCGAAGTCGGATTCCCGGACGGCGTGGTCAACATCGTGCCGGGCCTGGGCAGTGTCGCGGGCCAGCATCTGGCCGAGCACGAAGACGTCGCAAAGATCGCGTTTACCGGCTCCACCGCGACAGGCAAGCGCATCGTCCAGGCATCGTCGGGAAACCTCAAGAAGATGCAGCTGGAGCTGGGCGGCAAGGGCGCCAACATCGTTTTCGGCGACGCCAATCTGGACGCCGCCGTCAACGGCGCCGCCTATGCCATCTTCCACAATCAGGGCCAGGCATGCATTGCCGGATCCCGCCTCGTGCTGCACGAATCCATCGCCGACGAATTCCTGGAGCGCTTCATCAAGCTGGCGGGCTCGTTGCGGGTGGGCGATCCCTTGAGCCTCGACACCGAGATGGGCCCGCTGACCTCGCGCCAGCAGCGCGACCGCGTCCTGTCGTACTGCGACGTGGCCCGCGAAGAGGGCGGCCATATCCTGCTGGGCGGGAAGGCGCCGGCCGATCCGGCCCTGGCCAATGGCTGCTATGTGGAACCCACCGTGGTCGTCGCCGATCCGGCCAGCCGCGTCAGCCAGGAAGAAGTGTTCGGGCCTTTCGTCACCGTTACGCGATTCAACACCGACGACCAGGCCCTGGCCATCGCCAACGGCACGCAATACGGCCTTGGAGGAGGGCTGTGGACGCGCGACCTGCAGCGGGCGCACAAGTTCGCCCAGGGCATGAAGTCGGGCATGGTCTGGATCAATTGCTACAAGAGGGTCAATCCGGCGTCGCCATTCGGAGGAGTGGGGATGTCGGGCTATGGACGCGAAATGGGGTTTGAAGCCATGCGCGAGTACACGCAGGTCAAGTCGGTATGGGTCAATGTGGACGCGAACATGCGTCCGTACTACGCCCGCTGACCACGACATCCACCAGGGAGACATCATGAAGAAGAATTTCAATCCAGCACGACGTAGCCTGATACTTTCCGCCAGCGCCACCGCGGCCCTGGGCGCCTTGGGAGCCACCCCCGCCTTTGCCAAAAGCAAGGAAATCAAGATCGGCTACGTCTCGCCGCAAACAGGGCCGCTCGCTCCGTTCGGCGAGTCCGACAAATGGGTCATAGCCAGCCTGCAGGAGATGTTCAAGGCCGGCGTCGAAGTCGGCGGCAAGAAGCTGCCGGTCAAGGTGCTGCTCAAGGACAGCCAGTCTTCGCCCAACCGGGCCGGGGAAGTCGCCAACGATCTGATACTGCGCGACAACGTGGACATGATCCTGGTTTCATCCACCCCCGAAACCGCCAATCCGGTTTCGGACGCCTGCGAACTCAACGAAGTGCCGTGCATTTCCACCGTGGTGCCCTGGCAGTCGTGGTTCTTTGGACGCAAGGGCAATCCCGACAAAGGCTTCCAATGGACCTATCACTTCTTCTGGGGCCTGGAAGACGTCATCGAAAATTACACCAACGGCTGGAAAAGCGTGCAGACCAATAAAAAGGTCGGCGGCCTGTTTCCCAACGACGGCGACGGCAATGCCTGGGGCGACAAGAACATCGGCTTTCCCAAACCGCTGTCGGAAATGGGCTTCACCCTTACCGATCCGGGCCGGTTCCAGAACATGAACCAGGACTTCTCGGCTCAGATCGCCGCCTTCAAGAAGGCGGGCGACGAAATCGTCACAGGCGTCGTCATTCCGCCCGATGCCAAAACCTTCCTTACCCAGGCGCAGCAACAGGGCTTCCATCCGAAAGTCGTGACGCTGGGCAAGGCCCTGCTGTTCCCGACCGCCGTCGAGGCGCTGGGCAACCTGGGCAATCTCGTTTCGACCGAGGTCTGGTGGTCGCCGTCGCACCCGTTCAAGTCGTCGCTGACCGGCAAGACCGCCAAGGAAGTCTGCGCCGCCTACGAGTCGGAAACCAAACGGCAATGGACCCAGCCCATAGGCTTTGCCCATGCCTTGTTCGAGCTGGCGGTCGATGTGCTGAAGCGCGCCAAAACCCTGGACAACACCGGCATACGCGACGCCATGCTGGCCACCAACGCCAACACCCTCGTCGGCCCGGTCAAATGGGGCGGCAAGGGCCCGTTCAAGAACATATCCAAGACGCCCCTCGTCCTGGGCCAGTGGATAAAAGGCGGCCAATACCCTTACGACCTGGTCATCGTCAACAACCAGGCCTACCCGTCCATTCCCGCCGGAGGCAAGCTGCAGCTGATTTCCTGACACGGTGAAAACATGACGACACTGCTTTCGGTGGAAGGCGTAAGCAAGAACTATGGCGCCCTGACCGTGACCGACGACATCACGTTCGCGGTTCCGCAGGGCGCCACGCTGGGCATACTCGGCCCCAACGGCGCCGGCAAGACGACGCTGTTCAATCTTATTGCCGGCGACGTCCACCAGGACAAAGGCCGGATCGTGTTCGGAGCCGACGATATCTCGACGATGGCGCCTCATAAGCGCTGCCGCCAGGGAATAGGGCGCTCGTACCAGATACCCCAACCCTACAACGCCATGACGGTGCTTGAAAACTGCCTGGTCGCGGCAACCTTCGGCGGCGGCCTGACCGAACAGGAAGCGGGCTCCCGTTGCGTGGACGTTCTGAGGCGTACGGGCCTGCTCAAAAAAGCGAACCAACTGGCGGGAGGGCTGGCCTTGCTCGACCGCAAGCGGCTCGAACTGGCCAGGGCGCTTTCCACCGGCCCGCGCCTGCTGTTGCTGGATGAAATCGCCGGCGGACTGACCGAATACGAGGCCAAGACCCTGGTCGAGCAAATCATGGTCATCAAGGAACAAGGCGTGACCATGGTCTGGATCGAGCATGTCGTACACGCGTTGCTGGCCGTGGCCGACACATTGATGGTTTTGAATTTCGGCGCGAAGCTGGCCGAGGGAGAGCCTTCGGCCGTCATGAACGATCCGCAGGTTCAGCGCGTATACATGGGCATGCAAACATGAAGCTGCTGCAAACCGATCGGCTTACCGCTTTCTACGGCGATTTCCAGGCGCTGTTCGGCATCGATTTCGAGGTTGGAGAAGGCGAGATCGTCGCGGTCATCGGCGCCAACGGCGCCGGCAAGACCACGCTGCTCAAGACGATCACCGGCCTGCTGGCGGCCCCCGCGCAGGCCGTGCGGTTTCAGGGCGAAGCCATAGGCGGCATGACCCCCGCAAAAATCGTGCAGCGCGGCATCGCCATGGTTCCGGAAGGCCGGCGCCTGTTTCCCAGCCTGAGCGTCGAGGAAAACCTGCTCATGGGCGCCTACCGCAAACGTTCGGGTCCATGGAACCTGGCCGCCGTCGGCAGGCTGTTTCCCATATTGAAGGAACGCCGCCATGCGCCCGCCACCGCGCTATCGGGCGGGCAGCAGCAAATGGTGGCCATAGGGCGCGCGCTGATGAGCAATCCTCGTTTGCTGATCTGCGACGAACTGTCCCTGGGGCTGGCGCCCATCGTGGTCAAGGAAATCTACGAGGCCTTGGAAAGCGTTACCGCAAGCGGCCTTACGGCCGTTATCGTGGAACAGGACACGACGATGGCGCGCAACGTGTCCAGCCGCCTGTATTGCCTGCAGGAGGGCAGGGTGTCGCTGACGGGCGCCTCGAAGCAGATCAGCCAGGAACAGATTACCGCCGCGTATTTCGGCCTGCCCGAAAACCCGGCGTCCGAACAAAAGGCCCAAGCATGACTCTCATCGCCATTATCGCGGTCCTGATCCAGGGCGCTTTGCTGGGAAGCCTGTATGCGCTGTTCGCCATGGGCTTGTCGTTGATGTTCGGCGTCATGCGGCTTACCAATATCGCGCATGGCGATTTCCTTATTCTGTCCGCCTTCGGCGCGCTGAGCCTGCTTCCTGTACTGGGGCTGCACGGCGCGATAGCGCCATGGATGGCCTTGCTCGCGCTGCTGCCCATTGCCTTCGTCATCGGGTATGCCCTGCAGCGCTTCATCCTCAACGGCACGCTGGGCAAGGATCCCTTGCCGTCGCTGGTCGTGACTTTCGGCATTTCCATCGTCATCCAGAACGTGCTGATGGAAATTTTCACCGCCGATCCGCGCGCCATCGAAACCGCCGGGCTCAATACGCAGAGCCTGCAAATCCACGAAGGCCTGACCATCGGCGTCCTGCCGCTCATCATCTTCATCGTCGCCATCGCCATTGCATTCGCCATGCAATGGCTGTTCGCCGGCACGGCGCTGGGGCGGGCGTTTCGCGCCACCTCCGACGACGGCGACACGGCCAGGCTCATGGGGGTGGAGTCGCACCACATCTATGCCTTGGCCACCGCCATCGCCTTCGTCCTCATCGCCGTCGCGGGCACCTTGCAGGGCATGCGCACCACGGTCGCCCCGACCGACGGCCCGGCGCTGCTCATCTACGCATTCGAAGCCGTCATCATCGGCGGCATGGGATCTTTCTGGGGGACATTCGTGGGCGGCATCGTGCTGGGCATCACCCAGGTCATCGGATTCCGCATCGATCCAGGGTGGGGAATCTGGTGCGGCCATGTCGTATTCCTGGCCATGCTGCTGGTCAAGCCCCAAGGCTTGTTCCCCAAGACACGTTGAGGATCCAATGAAAAAAACACTGGCCTCGCCGGCCTCGGCTCCAGGGCTTTATTCCATCCAGCGTCATACGCATGCCAGCAGGGTGGGTTTTGCGGTGGCGGTCGTCCTGGTGGTCATCGCCGCCGCGATGCCCTGGTGGGCCAATGCCGGATGGATGCAGGAATTCAACCAGATCGCGTGCTACTTCATCTTCGCCAGCATGTGGAATTTGCTGGCCGGATACGGCGGCATGGTTTCGGTGGGCCAGCAGGCCTTTCTGGGTTTTGGCGGCTATATGCTGGTCGTGATGGGCAACTTCCTGGGCTTCAACCCCTTCCTCGCGGTTCCCGTCGCCGCCGTCCTGACCGCGCTGATCTCCATTCCCGTATCGAAAATCGCCTTTCGCCTGCAAGGCGGCTATTTCGCCATCGGCACCTGGGTCATCGCCGAAGTGTTCCGGCTTACCTTCGCCAATATCTCGGCCATAGGCGGCGGGTCGGGAACCAGCCTGACCGCGCTGCGCGGCATCGAACGCGCGACGCGCCAGTCGGTCACCTTCTGGATGACTCTGGCCGCGGTAGTGGCCACCATTGCCGTGACCTACTGGTTCCTGCGCAGCAAGCAGGGCCTGGCCCTGCTTGCCATCCGCGACTCCGAAGTCGCCGCCGAGTCGCAGGGCATCAATGTCAAATCCACCAAACTGTTCGTCTACATCGTCGCGGCGCTGGGCGCCGGCCTGGCGGGCGCTTTGTATTTTCTGGGCAATCTGCGCATTTCGCCCGACGCCGCCTTCTCGGTGAACTGGACGGCATTCGCCATTTTCCTCGTCATCATCGGCGGGCTTGGAACCATAGAAGGCCCCATACTCGGCGCCGTCATCTTCTGGGTGCTGAACCGGTTCTTCTCGGACTACGGCACCTGGTATCTGGTGGGGCTGGGCATCCTGGCCATTCTCATCACCACCTTGTTCAAGCAAGGCCTTTGGGGCTATGTCCAGTCGACTTTCGGCCTGCGGCTGTTTCCGGTCCAGAGGCGCCTGGTGCTCGACCCCGCCGGCAATTCCGCTCAGCCCGTCTCGCCATCCCATGCCGTGAAGGAAGCATCATGATCAATTACGACGAAATAAACATTACCGATGCCGTCAATGCGCGGCTGGCCGATTGCCAGAATCCCCGTCTCAAGCAGCTGGTGTCCGGCCTGACCCGGCATTTGCACGATTTTGCGCGCGAGGTCGAGCTGACCGAGCAGGAGTGGGAGTTCGCCATTCAGTATTTGACCGAAACCGGCAAAATGTGCAATGACAAACGGCAGGAATTCATTTTGCTTTCCGATGTGCTGGGCATGTCGATGCTGACCGTGCTGCTCAACAACCGGAAGCCTCAGGGGGCAACCGAGTCCACGGTGTTCGGGCCGTTTCACGTTGAAAACGCGCCGTGGTACGACAATGGCGACGACATCAGCAACGGCGCGGCCGGACAACCCTGCTTCGCCAGCGGCACCGTCAGGGACATGGGCGGCGCGCCCATCGCCAATGCCGTGCTGGATGTCTGGCACTCGGATGAAGACGGTTTCTACGACGTGCAATACCCCCATGACAAGCTGGCGGGCAGGGGCAGGCTGCGCGCGGACGAAAACGGCAATTTCAATTTCCGCACCATCAAGCCCGTGGCTTATCCCATTCCTACCGACGGCCCCGTGGGCAGGCTGCTGCAAGGCACCAGCCGGCACCCGTGGCGCCCCGCGCACATCCACTTCATGGTGGCCGCCGAAGGCTACTCCACCCTGATCACCCACGTCTTCGACAAGACCGACCCCTATCTGAAGTCGGACGCCGTGTTCGGTGTCAGGTCGTCGCTGTTGGGCGACTACCAGCGCCACGAAGCCGGCGAGGCGGCCCCCGACGGCACGATCATGGGCGAGCCGTTCTACACCATGCAGTACGACCTGATCATGACGAAACCCATGGCGCTGGAACCGGCCCTAGTTCAGACTGAGCCGCAGCGCGAGGGCGGCCAGCGCAACGGCTAGAACCGGCAGGGTCAGGACGATGCCGATCCGGAAGTAATAGCCCCAGGAAATCGTCACGCCTTTGCGCTGCAACACATGCAGCCACAGCAGGGTGGCCAAGCTGCCGATGGGCGTTATTTTCGGCCCAAGGTCGCTGCCGATGACGTTGGCGTAAATCATGGCTTCCTGAACCACGCCGCCGGCATGGCTGCCATGAATGGACAATGCGCCGACCAGAACGGCCGGCAGATTGTTCATGACGGACGAAAGCAGGGCCGCCATCGCCCCGGCTCCGAAGGCGGCGGGCCACAGGCCCAGGCCCCCCAGCCACGACAGAATGCCGGAAAGCCATTGCGTCAGCCCGGCATTGCGCAAGCCGTACACGACCAGGTACATGCCTATCGAAAACACGACGATGTGCCAGGGCGCGCCGCGCACGATTCGGCGCGTGCCGATAATATGGGCCCGTCCGGCGACGAGCAAGAGCGCCAGGGCTCCGACAGCGGCCGTGGCGCTTATGGGAATGCCCAGCGGCTCCAGTACGAAAAAGCCCAGCAGCAGGCCGGCCATCACCACCCATCCGGCCGCGAAGGTGGTTTTGCACCGGATGGCCAGCCCAGGGGCTTTCAGCCGGGCCATTTCATAATGCCGGGGAATGTCGCGGCGAAAGCGCAGGAACAGCACCAGCAAGGTGGCGGCTATCGATGCCAGGTCGACGGGAATCATGACCGAGGCGTAGCGTCCGAAACCAATATCGAAAAAATCCGCTGAAACGATATTGACCAGATTGGAGATGACCAGCGGCAGGCTGGCGGTGTCGGCAATGAAGCCGGCGGCCATGACGAAAGCCAGCGTCGCCGCCGAACCGAATCCCATCGCCGCAAGCATGGCCATGACGATGGGGGTGAGGATCAGCGCCGCGCCGTCGTTGGCGAACAAGGCCGAAACCGCCGCGCCCAGCAGCACCACAAGGACGAACAGCCGGCGGCCCAGCCCCTGGCCCCAGCGGGCCACGTGCAGGGCCGCCCACTCGAAAAAGCCGGCTTCATCGAGCAGCAGGCTGATAATGATGATGGCCACAAACGTGGCCGTGGCGTTCCAGACAATATGCCAGACCACCGGGATGTCGCTCAGGTGGACGGCGCCGCTGGCCAGGGCCAGGGCGGCGCCGAGCAGGGCGCTCCAGCCTATGCCCAGGCCGCGCGGCTGCCAGATGACGAGCACCAGGGTAAAAATGAAAATGGCCAGCGCAACAAGCATCGCTATCACGTCAAGGTTGTTATTGTTGAAAAAAGCCTTTGCCTCATTGCGCCGCCACGCATGCTTTCACGCAGCGGCCATGCGCGCTACTGCCAGCCATAACGCCTCACGTAGAGTTTTTTCATGGCCTGGGTCAATCCCGCGTAACCCAGCAATACCATCAGCAAGAACACAAAATACATAGGCGGCAGCGCCTGCAATTTAAAGTAGCCGGCCAGCGGCCCCATGGGCAGAAACACCCCGATGCCCATCACGCACGCCGTCATCAGCAGCAAGGGCCACGAAGCCCGGCTTTGCAGGAAGGGCACTTTGGGCGTGCGTATCATGTGCACCACCAAGGTCTGGGTCAACAAGCCGACGACGAACCACCCTGACTGGAAAAGCGTTTGCCGCTCCGGCGAATCGGCCCTGAACCAATACCACATCGCGCCGAACGTAATCAGGTCGAAGACCGAACTGAGGGGCCCGAAAAACAGCATGAAGCGCCGGATGTCGTCGGGCTGCCAGCTTTGCGGCCTGCGCAGCTGCTGTTCGTCGACGTTGTCGAACGGAATGACGATTTGCGATACATCGTAAAGCAGATTCTGCACCAGGAGCTGCAAGGGCAGCATGGGCAGGAAAGGCAGGAAGATGCTGGCCACCAGCACCGAAAACACATTGCCGAAATTGGAGCTGGCCGTCATTTTGATGTATTTAAGCATGTTCACGAACGTCTTGCGGCCTTCGATCACGCCTTCTTCCAGCACCATCAGGTTTTTTTCCAGCAGGATGATGTCGGCCGCCTCCTTGGCGATGTCCACGCCCGAGTCCACCGAAATGCCGATGTCGGCGGCGCGCAGCGCGGGCGCATCGTTGATGCCGTCGCCCAGAAAACCCACGACATGGCCGTTTGCGCGCAAGGCCCGGACGATGCGCTCTTTATGGATGGGGGTCAGCTTGGCGAAGATGTGGTGCTCTTCCACGGCCTCGGCCAGTTGACGGTCTTCCATGTCTTCCACCTGCGAGCCCAGCAACAGGCTGTTCGCCGGCAGCCCGACTTCCTGGCATATTTTCAGCGTCACCAGTTCATTGTCCCCGGTCAGGACCTTCACAGCCACGCCGTGCGAAGCCAGAGCGGCAATCGCCGGCGCGGTCGTTTCCTTGGGCGGATCCAGGAAGGCGATATAGCCAACCAGGGTCAGGCCGGATTCGTCGGCGATGCTGTAGGTGGTTCTGGCGGGCGGCATCTCCTTGACGCCCACGGCCACCACGCGCAGGCCCTGGCTGTTCAGATCGGCCGTCACCGTCCGCACTTCGGCCAGGTGCTCGTCCGACAGCACCTCGTCCTTGCCGTCATGGCGCACATGGGTGCAGATGCCCAGCATCTCTTCGGCCGCGCCTTTGCAGATAAGCAGGTGATGCTCGTTGTGTTCGGCCACCACGACGGACATGCGCCGGCGATTGAAATCGAACGGGATTTCATCCACCTTGCGAAACACCGATGCAACTTCCAGGTCGCGATGCACCTCGGCGTGCGCCAGCACGGCGACGTCCAGCAGGTTCTTCAAGCCGGTCTGGTAATAGCTGTTCAAATAAGCCAGCTCCAGAACTTCGTCCGATTCGGCGCCATAGGCGTCCGTATGGCGCTCGAGGAAAATCTTGTCCTGCGTAAGCGTGCCCGTTTTATCGGTGCACAGCACGTCCATCGCGCCGAAGCTTTGAATGGCGTCCAGGCGCTTTACGATGACTTTCTCGGGGGTCAGGCCGACGGCGATCGACAAGGCGAACAAGCATGCCTCCAGCCAGTCGCCCTTGGTGTAGCCGTTGATCAGCAGCACCACGGGAGACATCACGAACATGAAGCGGATGAGCAGCCAGCTGACCTTGTTGACGCCCGACTGGAAGGCCGTGGGAGTGTGGTCGGTGGCGGTGACGCGCTGCGCAAGCGCGCCGAAATAGGTCTTGCCGCCGGTCGTCGCCACCACGGCGGTGGCCGAGCCCGACACCACATTGGTGCCCATGAACAAAATATTGTCCAGATCCAGCACGTTGGCCTGCTGGGGGTTGGAAAGCGCCGCGAATTTTTCAACCGGCAGGGATTCGCCGGTCATCGAGGCCTGGCTGATGAACAGATCCTTGGCGGCCAGCACCCGCATGTCGGCCGGAATCATATCGCCGGCGGACAGCAGGACGATATCGCCCGGCACCAGTTCCTTGAAGGGAATCTCGATCCTGCGCGGACGGCCGGCGGCGCGGACGGCCGCTTCGCCGTTTCCGGAGTCTTCGCCGGAGCCCGGAGCCGGGCCGCGCCGCAGAACCGTGGCTGTATTGCCGACCATGTCCTTGAGCTCGTCGGCCGCCTTGTTGGACTGGCCCTCCTGCCAAAAACGCAGTACCGTGGAAAGCACCACCATGGCGCCGATGACCAGCGTGGCGGTCTTGTCTTCGGTGACGTACGAAATGAACGCCAGCAGGCTCAGCAGCAGATTGAAGGGGTTTTTATAGCAATGCCACAAATGCTCCCACCACGACAGGGGCTTTTCATGCCCAATTTCATTAAGACCGGCCTGCTCACGAATGGCCTGAACCTGATCGCTCGTCAGACCATCCGCGCTGGCTCCCAGGCTTTCGAGCAGGGTGGCTTTATTGCATTGCGCCAGGGCGATCAAGGTGTGGCTCAGCGCCGGCGGAACTTCCCGCAGGGCGCTGGGCCTGGTCAAAGACCCAAAAAAGGGAAGCCGGCGGAAATGCCGGCCCACATGCCGGCTGCGGACGAATCCCGCAAACAGCTCCCGCAATACAGCAACATCCGGATGAAAAAATTTATTGAAATGCATCGCATGCTCCCGGTCGGCGCGGCAATGCGCGCAACCAGTTTGCGAACCCCGCAGGGGCCCGCCGATTCAAGCCAAAGGAGCAGATGCACAGGGCTTGGGGAAAGCCTTGTGTTCCGCTACCCGCCGTTATGGCAAGGCAGCGGCAGAAGACGAAGTTCTGTGACTACCTTGCAGTTGGAAAATCGATACTAGATCGACAACTGGGACTATCCACAGATAAAACTCCGTCACAAAAAATTGAACTAGCGCATTCTAGCGCCGCCGCAAAAACGGCACAATTGCCGCATAATCGGCTTGGCGGAATAACAACACATAATCTGCAACCAATCGTATTCTTCCGCCATTCCTTCGTACTTTCCTTCAGCGAGGCCGCTCATGCCGGAACTAGTCATAGAACCCCGAATCCACGATCTTGGCGGCGGCTACGAAGTCGGCCGCGTCCTGCCGTTCCGCAAGCGCCGCATGATAGGCCCCTTCATCTTTTTCGACCGGATGGGGCCGCACGAGCTGCCTCAGCCGATTCCCCGCAGCCTGGACGTCCGCCCGCATCCCCATATAGGCCTGTCCACGGTCACCTACTTGTTCGATGGGCAAATAACCCATCGCGATAATCTGGGTATAGAGCAGGTCATAGTCCCCGGGGATCTCAACTGGATGACGGCGGGCAAGGGCATTGCGCATTCCGAACGCTTCGACGGCATGCGCGAGCGGGGCGGACGCGTCGACGGCATACAGGCCTGGGTGGCCCTGCCCGAAAACCACGAGGAAGACGACCCCGCCTTCAATCACTACAGCGCGTCCGAGCTGCCCACCTTCAGCGACACCGGCGTTTCGGGGCGCCTGATCGCAGGCCGGGCCTTCGGCCAGGAGAGCCCGGCCACCATTCATTCTCCCTTGTTCTATGCCGATATTGCCTTGCAGACGGGCGCCTCGATCGCGCCGCCCGCGGATTACCCGGAGCGGGCGGTCTATGTGGCCGCCGGAAGCGTAGAGATCGAGGCCGTGGCTTATCCCGCGGGCCAGATGATCGTGTTTGCGGCGGGCTCGGCGCCGGCGGTCAAGGCCCTGGAGGCCAGCCGCGTGATGATGCTGGGCGGCGAACCGCTCGGCCAGCGCCATATCTGGTGGAATTTCGTTTCTTCGCGCAAGGAACGCATCGAGCAGGCCAAGGCGGATTGGGGAGAAGGGCGGATATTGCTCCCGCAGCTGGACGATCAGGAATTTATTCCCTTGCCAAGCGCATGACAACGCCGGGCCGCCGGCCGTGCGCGCAACGCTTTATGTTTTCAGCCTGAAGCCGCCCATCCATGGCCCGCGAAAGTTCGGGCCATTTCCGCGACAACAGGCGATTCGCTTTTCAACGGCGCCCTCGATACCAGCCGCCGTGTCCCCGCCCGTGCCAGCCGCCGTGGTAATGCCCGCCGCCCCAGTAGCCGAATCCGAAATTCAGCGAAACCGGCGGGCCCACGTAGACGGGAGGCGGCGCAACATAAACCGGAGCCGGAGCCACGTAGGCAGGCCCGGAAGGGTAGTAGGCATAGCCATCATCCGCCGGTGCATACACTGCGCATCCGCCCAGGACGGAAAGAACAAGAGCCGAAAGAGCGATTCGGCGCAAGATACCGTTCATGATTCCATCAGGCCTTATCAAATAGTTGATCAGATAGTATTTTGACCTCTAACTACCTGTGCGGTTCATAGCTTTAGTCAATTGTTACACAGTAAACATACGCCAATATCCCCTGTATCGATCGAACCCCGGTCCGCATGATGGCTGATCAAACAACACCCGGATTTTCGACTGGGCTTTTAGTAAAAACCATTATGCCTAAAAATATATTTTGTGCATAAAATAACTAAAAGCTGCCGGCTTCCGAGTGGGACATCGGCGGTAATTCGAGCTTCCAACGAACCAAAGGATGAACAATGGCTTATCTGAAAAACACCTGGTATGTCGCCGCGCTGTCGACGGAAGTGGGCCCTGACGAACTGCTCCATAGAAAAATCCTGGGCATGTCGGTTCTTATGTACAGAAAACAGGACGGAACGGCGGTAGCCATGCGTGATCGATGTCCGCACCGGTTCGCACCCTTGCACCTGGGCAAGCGGGTGGGCGACGACATCGTGTGCCATTACCACGCCCTGAGGTTCGATTGTTCCGGCCAGTGCACGCACAATCCCCATGGAGAAGGCAACATTCCCAAGGCCGCGCGGGTACAAACGTTCCCATTGGAAGAGCGCCATGGTTTTCTTTGGATATGGATGGGCGACAAAGCGGCCGACCTCGATCTGCTGCCCGATTACAGCCCGCTCGACGACGGCCCTCCAACCGGCGTAGGCCACACCTATATGCACATGCAGGCCAATTACGAGCTCATCATCGACAATGTCATGGATCTAAGCCACATCGACCACGTCCACGGCGAAATCATCTCCACCCGCGGCCAATTGTCGCCCATCGTTCCCCAAGTGCGTGAAACCGAGAACTCGGTGTTCGCGCGATGGGAATGGAAGCAAACACCGCCCATCCTGGTGTTGGCCGGATTTTTGCCCCATCCGGAGCAGGAAGCCCGGCATTTTTTCGACGTAACCTGGATGCCTCCGGCCAATATCCAGCTCTCGGTGGGCGGGGCGCAGGACGACACGCCTTTCGAGCAAGGCGTGGGCGCTTACGATTTGCACACGACCACGCCCGAAACCGAAACCAGCACGCATTACTTCTTCGCAACGCGGCGCAACCATAATATCCATGATGCCGATTTCAATGCCATGAAACTCCAGGCCATGCGCGATGCCTTCGAAAAAGAAGACGGCCCCATCATCTACGGTGTGCAGGAAGAAATGGAAACCACCGATTTCTTCAGTCTGAACCCTGTTCTCATGTCCAACGACGTGGCCGCCGTCAAGGCTCGCAGATTGCTCGCCAGGCTTATCGCCAAAGAGAAGGAAGGTGCAGGCGATAAAGCCGCACCGGCCGTCAGGAATGTTGCCGCTTGAGCCATTCGGTGCCGTACGGTTCGCAGCCCGGGTTCAGCCTCCAGCACAGAAGTCGGAACCTGTGGGCATCAAGGGTTTGCGGTGGATATTGTCCGCGGCAAACCCTGGGTTTGACGGCATGCCGCCGATGCAAGATTCAGGCCTCCAGGCCATAAAAGTATGTTACAGTTTTTCAAAATTCGTAATTAGCGATGATTGCCTATTACGATTGCGCAGAAGGCGAGGACGTCTTTGCGGGCTCAGGGCTTTCTTGGCCGCCCGATTGAACTGAACATGCCCCATCCTGGAGAAGACCTTGTACAAAAAGCTCCCAGCTTTGCTTGCGGCGGTAGCTGCCACCATGACTCTGGCATCCTGCAACGACGGCGGCTCCGACGTCGCGTCCAACAACGCCAATACACCCAATATCCTTTTCGTCATCATGGACGACGTCGGCATCGACCAGATGGCGTCCTTCGGCTACGGTGGCGAAACTCCTCCCAGCATGCCCAATATCGACGCCATCGCCAAGGCGGGTGTGCGCTTTCGCAATACCTGGTCCATGCCCGAATGCTCGCCGGGAAGGGCGTCCTTCTTCGTGGGCCGCTACCCGTTCCGCACCAATATCTATCAGGCCATCGGCGAAAACGACCTGGCCAATTCACAGTTGTCGCCCTACGACGTCACCGCGCCCAAGCTGCTCAAGCAGGCCAACTATGAAAGCGCCATGTTCGGCAAGTTCCACCTGGCGGGCCCCGAACACAACGAGGCGGGCGAAGGCACGCCGGCGGAACTGGGCTGGGACTATTTTTACGGCTGGATCGGCGGGCTGCCCGGCTCCATCGACACCACGGCGGGCGGGGTCGCCGCCACCGGCACCTACAGCTGCGGCTTCGTGCCCGGCCATGGCGGCGGCGGCGCCGGCGCGGACACCGGGGCCTGCTACCAAGCCAACAACTCTTGCTCGCAAATCACCCGCGCATCGCCGTCGGACGACTCGGCAGGCCTGCAGTGCCTGACCTCGGGCGGCATTTTCGTGCCCAATCAAGCCTGCGGCGGCACCCATCCCGCGCTGAATTTCACGACTCAAAACGCCTACTACGTTTCGCCGCTGGTCATCATCAACAACGGCAAGGTCGAAGACGTGCCGCTGACCGACCCTCGCGCCAGGGGCTACCGCACCACCATCGAAACCAACGCGGCCATCGACTGGATCAAGACCCGCTCGCCCAACAAGCCCTGGATGGCCACGGTCAGCTACAGCGCGGCCCACACCCCCTGGCAACAGCCTCCCGGCAGCCTGTTCAAGAACCGCGACCCGCTCATCGACGGCGCCGACTGCGAAGGTTCCATCGCGGGCAGGGTCATCCAGAACAAAATGACCGAAGCCATGGATACCGAGTTCGGCAGGCTGATGGTTGAAACCGGCCTCGCCAAGCGCGGGAGCGACGGCTCGCTGGTCTACGACCCCAAGGCCAGCAACACCGTCATCATCATCGTCGGCGACAACGGCACCCTGGGCTCCGCGGTCAAGCTGCCGTTCCAGACCGGGCAGGCCAAGGGTACCGCTTATCAGACCGGCGTCTGGGATCCGCTGATCATCGCCGGGCCGCAGGTTGCCCAGCCCGACCGCGAAGTCGATCACATGGTCAACATGGTCGACCTGTTCCAGTTCTTCGGCGAGCTGGCCGGCATCGACGCCCACAAGGCCGTGCCGCGCACCCTCGATTCAGTCGGCATCCTGCCTTATCTGACCAATCCCGGCCAGGCCAGCCTACGCACCATCAACTTCACCATGGGCGGCTACAACCTGCAGGCCAACGGCGGCCGGAACCAGCCTTGCGTCATCAGCGGCAGCTGCACGCAAATCCCCATCAACAAGGGGGTGTGCGAAGACAACCAGGGCGCCTGGTGGGGCGAAGGGTATACCGATCCCTCGGTGGTGCCCAACGGCGGTACCGGCTATCGCAGTTGCGCCGCGGTGAACCAGGCTCTGGACAGCGTCAATCAGCCGCTGGTGGATATCCTGCCTGAAATATCCACGGCCATCCGTAACGACAAATACAAACTGGTGCAAAACACCACCCAGCATTACGATCAGGCCACCAAGAGCATTACGGACCCCATCGTCACCGAAGAGCTTTACGAGGTCAACGAAGCGGCGCCCAAGCCTCTGCTCGATACGCCCGACCTCAATCTGCTGCCCGCTACGACCCCGGACACTCAGGCCGCCTACGACGACCTGAAGGCCAAGCTGGACAAGATGCTGGCTTCCGAACCCTATTGCCCTGGCGACGGCAACAAGGACGGCGTGGTCGATGCCAAGGATGTTTCCAACTGGAGCCGCATCGCCAATCAGTGGGGCCTGTCCAGCGTCTACGATTTCTTCGTCAATAACCTCCTGGACGGCAAGACGGACGCAACCGACGGCAGCATCATCCAGAACAACCTGGGCAAGACCTGCGAGAAAAGCTATGGCATCTACTAAACCGGGGCGCCGCCGTAAATTCATCGTGGCCGGCACGGCAGCGGTTGCCGTACTTGCCGCGGCAAGCGCGGCGGCCTGGCTTGCCATGCCTTCGCAGCCGAAGCAGTCGGCCGCACCCACGATAATCATCGGCGACGGCGTCTCCGCGCCCAAGAATATGGCGTGGATTCCCGGCGGCGTTTTCGAGATGGGCAGCGACAGCAAGCTCGCTCAGCGCAACGAGCGCCCGGCGCATCCGGTCAGGGTGCATGGCTTCTGGATGGACGTCACCGATGTCACCAATGACGAGTTCGCCGAATTCGTCAAGCAAACCGGCTACGTCACCACAGCCGAGAAAAAGCCCGACTGGAACACCATACGCGTGCAGCTTCCCCCCGGCACGCCCAAGCCGCCCGATAGCGTGCTGGTGCCGGGCGCCATGGTCTTCGTGGGCACCCGCGGCCCGGTCAATCTTGCCGACTATTCGCAATGGTGGCGTTACGTGCCGGGCGCCGACTGGCGGCACCCGCAAGGCCCCGGCAGCTCCATCGAAGGCAAGGGCAACCATCCTGTCGTGCAGGTCAGCTACGAAGATGCCCTGGCATACGCCCACTGGGCGGGCAAGCGCCTGCCCAGCGAGGCGGAATGGGAGTTCGCGGCACGCGGAGGCCTGGATCAAGCCACCTACGCGTGGGGCAACGAGCTCGAGCCCCAGGGCCAGCAGCAGGCCAATTACTGGGACAGCAAGCAGGGGACTTTCCCGGTGGTAAGTCCCAAGGCCGGCGGCGCCCACGGCACCATGCCGGTCGGCACCTTCCCGCCGAACGGCTACGGCTTGTCGGACATGACCGGCAACGCCTGGCAATGGGTGTCCGACTGGTACAGTTCCGACTACTTCGCCAAGCAGGCGGCGAGCGCCCAAAAAGGGCCCATCGACAATCCGCAGGGGCCGGCCAAATCCTTCGACCCTTCCGAGCCCGGCATGCCGGTCAACGCGCCCAAGCGCGTCATCCGCGGCGGCTCCTTCCTGTGCAACGAAAGCTATTGCCTTTCATACCGGCCCAGCGCGCGGCGCGGTTCCGACCCGGCCAGCCCCATGTCCCACGTGGGCTTCCGCCTGGTCAAGGATGCGCCGGCGCCCCGGCAGGTTGCTTCGGCCGCAACGCGCTGAGCTTCCTGACTTCTGCCGCTTTTGATGGCGCGAGCCTGCTGCTCACCATGCAGCGGCCCGCCATTGGAACTGAGGCCGCTGCCCTCAGAACCCGGGCATCCGTCATTCTTCGACCACCGGAATAGATAAGCCGTCCCATCCTTTGTCACCGAGACTGCCTCTGATAGTCCGGCGGCTTCGGTGTTCTTGCGCGCCAGCGTTGCGTGTTTGGATTCCAGCTCCAGGGTCGTCGGTTTTCCGTCGGAAGGGAGAGCCCTGGCCAGCCAGATGCTGCTGTATCCGGGAATTGCAATCAGCCAAATTGGCTGACGCCAGTGCCCATGCGGCGGGGATTAACAAAACATTAGTTATTCTTATTTTAATTCAAAATTAAAAGAATTTGACTTCATTTTTAGCGCTCCATAGACTGCTGTTAATGCCAGCAAGAGAATATTCAGGTTTCTTGATTTAATGATTAATAGCCAATCATAAAAATAAAAATTCGTCTGGATTCAAATTAGGCCGGTAATTAAATTTATATATTTCATATTGATTAAGTTTAATAAAAAAATAATTAAAAAATAATTATCGCTGCGTTTGAAACATTAAAGGAGCAGGAGCATGCATGATTTGAAGTTGAACAAGGTTATTTATAAAACAGAGGGTAAACTCGCCCGGATCATTATGAACCGTCCCGAGGCATTAAATGCCTTCTCGCCAGAGCTGGTTGCCGAGCTTGACGCGGTATCCCAATTGGTGGAAAACGATAGAGACGTGCGCGTCGTGGCAATTAGCGGAGAGGGGCGTGCTTTTTCGGCGGGAATCGATCTGAAAGCATTGTCGCGTGGCGAAATTGATTATCCCTACCTTGTCCAATGGGAACGCTTTCTGCATCGTCTGGAAACCATGGATAAAGTCGTCGTCTGCCTGCTCCACGGGTATTGGATCGGCGGTGGCATGCAACTACCCTTGGCCTGTGATATTCGTGTAGCCACGCCCAGTGCCATAACCGGCATTCCCGCGGCATTGGAAGGGTTGATTCCCAGTTTGGGGCCGTGGCGTCTGGCGCGGTTTGTCGGGGCCGGCCGAGCCCGAAAACTTACCTTGCTTGGAAACCGCATTGATAGCAAAGAGGCGGGCGAGATGGGCCTGGTCGACCATTTTGTCAGCGACGAGAACCCGAAAGAAGAGTTCGAGCAGGTGCTCAAACAATATATTGCTACGACTGGCACGGCGGCGCTTGCAAGCAAGCAATTAATGTGCAGATCCTTTGACCCAGGCTTTACGGACGCATTTAAATATTATCTGGAACTGCAGAAAAAAGTGATGGAAAGCGACGATCTTAAAGAAGCCCAGAGAGCTTTCAAAGAAAATCGAGAGCCGGTCTGGAAATAAGGCGGCATTATTAAAAACGTCACGATAAAAGAGAAGTTGACTCGCCAAAGATTCGTAGCGCCGCAGCATGAATCGCTTGATATGGCCCGGGCAGACGCTTGTTGAATCGTCAGGTCGTCCGTCTGAAAAGGGGTTATTGAAAGCCGGCGATATTTGTGTCCCGATAAATAGAAAACGAGCGGCCCGATTTTATATTGGGCTGCGAGAGGCAGCCAATATGCGCAATGACGTCACCGGCTGGGTACATGCGTGGGCAAATGAAGATCCTGGGCGTGTAGCCATACGCTTTGAAGGGTGGGCCATCACCTACCGGGAACTGGCGCGCCGAATAGATTTTCTGGCGGATCGTTTGCTGGAGTGCGGGTGTGCACCGGGAGATCGAATTGCCTATTTGGGTGAAAATCATCCCGACATTATTGCCCTTGCTTTTGCCTGTATTCGGATCGGAGCCGTGTTCTTCCCATTGAATTGGCGTTTGGCGCCAATGGAAATAAAGGCTCTGCTTTTGGATTCTTCACCTGTCATCGTGTTCTACGATGCCAAATTCAGCAGCGCAGCCGAGTACGCGATTTCTACCGACGGCATGGAGGAGGCCAATATAGCGGCCACGCAACTCAGGTATGACGACGGTGTCTGGTTTCAGTGTGATTGGCCAAAAGGCAAAAAAGGGCGCGTTGGTCCATCCCGCGTTATTGCGGCCGATGCCGCGTTGTTAATGTACACGTCCGGTACCACAGGGGCCCCAAAGGGGGCTCTGCATACCCGCGACGGCGTCGAGTGGACGGCATTGAATGTCATTGACGGATACGCTCTGGCTGCTCAAGACCGGGTTTTGGCATATTTACCGCTATTTCATGTTGGCGGCCTGTTGATGCTTGTTTTACCGGCATTGAAAGTGGGTGCGCAGGTCATTTTGCATAGGCGCTTTAATGTCGAACTCGCTATTTCGGATATTTACGAACAGCAGGTCACCATGTTGCTTGGGGTCGCTACTACGTTGCAGGCAATGGTGGCGCATCCGAACTGGGCAGCGTGTGACGTGTCGTCCTTGCGTCTCGTCATGACAGGCGCATCCATTATCTCCAAAGAGTTGCTGACTGTGTTTTTCGACCGGGGCATTGTGGCGTCGCAGGTATTTGGTGCGACAGAAATGGGTATTGGGACGTGTTTGCACCCCCAGGATGCACGCCGCAAACTGGGTTCGGTGGGCCGGGCCGCCCGACACAGCGAGGTGATGGTCGTCGACAGTAACGGGCTTCCTGTCGCCGCGGAAGAGGTGGGCGAATTCATGGTGCGAGGTCCTGGTTTGATGGCCCATTACTGGGATAAATCCGGCGCTGAACGCAACGGAATCGAGAACGGCTGGTATCGCACGGGCGATCTGGGAAAGTATGATTCGGACGGTTTTTTTTTCCTGCTGAGCCGCATCAAGGAAATGATAATTTCGGGCGGCGAAAATATATATCCGGCTGAAATTGAAAACATCCTTTGTAATGGTTGTGATATTGCAGAAGTAGCTGTGGTAGGGCGGCCCGACCCGCGGTGGGGAGAGGTGCCTATTGCTGTCGCGGTAAAAAAAATGGGCTCCGAACTCTCGATCGGTCAAATAAGAGATTTTCTTCGATACAACCTTTCTTCTTATAAACACCCTCAAGAAATAATCTTTGTCGATGCTTTACCGCGTAACTCCATGGGCAAAGTTTTGCGCTCGGAACTTAGAAAGTTCGTTTCCAATTACGAAGGCAGCAACTCCCTCAAGATCAAAACTCTATAAGGAAGTGTCATGCATATAAGTTCGCGTATTTTCGGTATTTCTGTTTTTACCCTGGCAATCATGGCGGCAAGTTTGCCCGCGCAATCTGAAATTGTTATTGGAGCTGTGCTATCTGAAACCGGGCCTGGAGCATCGCTAGGCATCCCGTACAAAAATGCCTTGGCGATTCAGGATACGAAAATCGGTAATGAAAATATCCGGATTATTTTCCTGAATGATAATAGTGATCCGATCGAAGCTGTAAAAGATGTGCGCAAGCTGGTTAATGATCGGAAGGTCGACGCGATCATAGGGCCAACCAATACGCCCCAATCTTTGGCCGTTGCGCAGTTTGCCAACGAGCTCAAAACTCCCATTTTCGTACTGGCACCCATCGAGATTCCGGAAAACAGGAAGGAGTGGGTTTATGTTGTCCCGCAAACCGTCGGATTAATGATCGATGGCGTGGTTCACGACATGAAAAAGCGTGGAGTCAAGACAGCGGCGTACATCGGCTTCTCGGATGCCTGGGGTGAACTCGTCTGGAAGTCGTTTAAAAATTCGGCTGACAAGGCGGGCATCCGGCTAGTGGCGAACGAGCGCTATGCGCGTACGGACACCTCGGTCACCGCACAAATCGCGCGCATCATCGCCGCCAAGCCTGACGCGGTTCTTGGGGGAGGATCCGGCACGCCAGGAGCCTTGCCGCATATCGAACTGGGGCAGCGCGGGTACAAGGGGTTGCAGTATGACAATCACGGCAGCGTCAATCAGGATTATTTGCGCGTTGGCGGCAAGTATGTGGAAGGTGTCATAGCCCCCACCGGACCGTTGGTGGTGGACAAACAGTTGCCGGCCAGCTATCCCCTGAAGCAGGTTGGCGCGGATTTCATGCGCCGTTATGAGGCGCGCTATGGCGTGGGCACTGCCAACCCCTTCGCGGGCTATTCCAACGATGCCTTCTTGTTGATCAAGCACGCGGCATCTCACGCGCTGAAATCGGCCAAACCCGGCACGCCGGAGTTTCGTACGGCACTGAAAGACAATCTTGACAAAATCGAGAAACTCGACGGCACTGAAGCCACCTATACCATTACGCCGGGCAATCATTACGGTGCTCAAGACAATGCACGTGCCATGGTTCAGGTTGTGCACGGAAAATGGTCCTTGATTTCCGAATGACCGACAATGCGGCCCAAGGCCTAAGGAGATACCGTGAAAGTCAGTGAGGCAATAGCAGATGCTCTGGCCATCGAGGCGGGCGGACCGATATTTGGCTTGATGGGTGATGCCAACATGGCGGTGTGGGATGCCCTGTGTACGGACGATCGCACACGGATGGTGTCGGCGCGCTGCGATGGGGCGGCTGTCCTGATGGCCGATGGCTACGCCAGGGCGACGGGGCGCATTGGTGTGGCCACGGTCACTTGCGGCCCGGGTTTGGCGAACTGCGCCAATGCGCTCGTTACGGCTTCAAGGGGGGCCACACCCTTGGTCATTTACACCGGCGAGTACGCCAAGGCCGATGGGGGTCTGGGCCTGGTGCAGTCATTCGACCAAAGCCGGTTTGCTCAAGCCTGCGAGGTCGAGTATCGCAGGCTGGATCGCCTGGAAAATCTTGCCGAAGACATCACCGAGGGCTTTTTCGCGGCGCGAACCCAAAAAAAGCCTGTGATCCTTAGCGTGCCCGCTCCGTTGTGGGACGAAGAGCTTCCATGGGAGTGGGAATATCAGCCCTCGGCCAGCTTTATCCCCAGGCGCCATACAACACCCGGGCTCCTGGCACTGCGTGAACTGGCCGACAAGTTGCAGGTGGCGGAACGCCCCGTCATTATTGCGGGGCGGGGCGCGGTATCCGCGAACGCCCGGCACGATATCGAGCTGCTTGCCGAGCATACAGGCAGTCTTCTGGCCACGTCTTTACTAGCCAAGGGGTTCTTTGACGGGCATCCCTACGACATCGGCGTGTCCGGGCTGTTCAGTAGCTGCCCTACCGAGCGCCTCATGGCTCAGGCCGATTTTGTGCTGGGTATTGGGGCCTCGCTGAATTTCTTCACGTGCGAAGGTGGCACGCTGTTTTCGCAGGCGCAAGCCGCCCGGATCGATATCAAACCGTTGCCTGCGGAAATCGGGGCCACGCCGGGTCTCTACGTGCAGGGCGATGCCCGCGAAACCACTCAGGCGCTGCTGCGGATCCTGTCAGAAACCGGCAAGAAAAAGGAGGGCTTCAGAAGTGCTGCTACGCGCCAGATTCTGAATGAGCCCACGCCTCAAAGCCCCAACGCCACTGACGGCCTGGATCCCCGGGAACTGATGCGGTCACTGTCCCGAAGCCTTCCACTGAACACGCAGGTAATCAGTGGAGGCGGCCACTTCTGGTCCTGGCCGGTTGCGCATCTGGCCCTGCCCGATGGTGGAAGGTATCAGCATACGATCGATTTCGGTAGCATTGGACTGGCCGTCGCGCATGGCATTGGCGCGGCGGTTGGCAATCCCCAGCGCACGACGCTGGTCATTGAGGGGGACGGCAGCTTTCTGCAGGGCATCCAAGAGCTGCACGCCGCGGCCGAATTACGCATCCCGGTGATTTTCCTTGTCATGAATGATTCCGGGTACGGCGCGGAAGTGCGCAAAATGCAGTGGAAGCATCGCAATCCGCGTGACGCGATGTGGACGTCCCCCGACTACGTGTCGGTGGCGCGCGGCCTGGGAGGCGATGGCATTCTACTGGAACGCGAGTCGGATGTCGCACAGGCACTCAAACAGGCCATTGAATTCAAGGGCCCCTTTGTCATCGATGCGCGTATTTCTCCGTCGCTTGTCAGTGACAGTGAATCCAGGCTTTACCTTGGGCTTGAAAACAGCGCTCCGCTTTTGCGTCCGTTGCAGGCGCGTGATAAGGGGTAACCGGTGCGATTCGAGAACACCTTCGACGTGGTGGGTGAGCCGGTCGACGTCATCGAGGTTTTCGACGACTTGCCGCTTGTGGCGAACTTTCTGCCGGGCGCAAATATCGGCCCGGTAAACGATGACGGTCGTTACCCGGGATCCTTGACGGTATCGTTTGGGCCAAAGCGCATTACGTTTACGGGGTTGATCTCGCAGCGCGTCGACAAAGAAGGGCTGAAGGGGGTCATTTCTGGAAATGCCAATGCTGACATTCGTGGCGCCAAGATGGCTGTAACGTTGAACTACAGCCTTGCCAATGTCCAGGGGACGGGCGGCACGACGACAAAAATTCAATTTGTTTCTGATGCCCAGCTTACGGGTGTCCTGGCCGAGTTCGCGAAAACGGGCGGCGTGGTGGTTACGAATGCCATTCTGGCCGAGTTTGGACGGCGACTGAGCGCGTACCTGGCAAATCCCGCCGGGCAGGCGGAAGCCAGCCCGGCAGCATCCGCCACGGCACCCGACACGTTGTCGCTTTCCTTGATTGTCTTGGGGGTGCTCCGGTCAAGCGGGCGCCGGGTGCGCGCGCGTCTGGCGAGCATGGCCAGCCGATTCCGGTCCGGATCGTTTAAATAGCATGGCACGTTCACGCCTCGACACCGCAACATGCATTGAGGATCTGCGGCATATCGCTAAATGTCGCGTTCCCCGCATGTTCTACGACTATGTTGAGTCGGGTTCATGGACCGAGCGCACCCTGCGCTGCAACGTCGATGATCTCCAACGCCTGAAATTCAGACAGAGGGTGGCGGTCGACTTTGAAAACCGCAGCATAAAAAGTACTGTGCTGGGAACCGATGTGGCGATGCCTGTTGCACTGGCGCCTACGGGTACGACCGGCATGATCCATGCCGACGGAGAGATACTGGCGGCACGCGCGGCGACGCAATTTGGCGTGCCTTTCACGTTGTCGACGATGAGCATCTGCTCTATTGAGGACGTTGCCGAGCACACTTCCCGCCCTTTCTGGTTCCAGCTGTATGTGATGCGCGACCGTGATTTCATGCGCAGCCTGATAGGTCGTGCGAAACGCGCTCAGAGCTCGGCGTTGGTGGTAACCCTTGATCTGCAAATCATGGGGCAACGGCACAAGGATATCAAGAACGGCCTGAGTGTGCCGATAAAGCCTTCGGCGGCCAATCTCTTTAACCTCTTGTCAAAGCCTCGTTGGTGCCTTGGCATGTCGCGCACGTCCCGGCGAGCGTTTGGAAATGTCGTTGGCCACGTCAAGGGCATCGATGACATAGCGTCATTAGCGGCGTGGGCGGCTGAACAATTCGATCCGACGCTTACTTGGCACGATCTGGAATGGATAAAAGAAAGCTGGGGCGGCAAGCTGATCGTAAAAGGCATTATGGACGCCGACGACGCGCGGCGTGCCGTTGAATGTGGCGCCGATGCGATCATTGTTTCGAACCATGGCGGCAGGCAGCTTGATGGCGCCCCATCATCCATCGCAGTACT
>JBEBXF010000006.1:0-26737 GCA_040391725.1 Eoetvoesiella caeni
TTCGCGCGGTTTACGCACGAGTTGACTAATGGTTGGCATGACCTTTACGCATCCTTTTACCTGTATGCAAAATTTGCATACTGATTTACGTATTTGAATGAAACACCCGGGCCAATCCAGACTGGCTCGAACTGGCCGGTTGCCCCGCCACGCGTATTCGAGGGTTTGGCATCCAGGAATAAAGGCGGCAAAAACAACTTGGGCGGTTTACGCAAAAACCGCCCAGTCCAGTAAACAAATACGTAAAGAGCGGGTCTTGCAATAAAACTACGGCTAACCCAAAACATTTCGGCAATTAAATATTTTGGTTAGCTTGCCATCGTACCATGGGAAAACCTTGAAGGTCAATGAGACCGCCAATATCGGCTACCACGGCCTCAAATTGGCGGTTTTTCCCAACATTTGCGGTTTTGCGGCGTTCCCGCCATCGCCAGACCTGACCAGCGAAGATGAAAAACGCGCTGATTTTACAGACGATCCAACAATTCGGCCAACGTCATGACATCGGCATACTTTTGCCCCATGTCGAACAAACTGGCTTCGTGCGGAGCCAGGGCACGGTCACCAACGCAATCGGAAACCACAATGGGCCGAAAGCCCCAGCACATGGCATCCACAACGCTGGCTCGCACGCAGCCGCTAGTAACGGCGCCTGCCACGGCCAGCGTCTTGACACCCCGCTGCGTCAACCAGGGCGCTAGATCGGTAGCGAAAAAGGCGGAGGGCACATTCTTACGCACCACGTATTCACCCGGCAAAGGTGCCAGTTGCGGCACGATCTGGCTGCCAGGACTGGTTTCCTTCAAGGCCAACATGGTGGGAACCTTGGCACTGAAAATATTGGCGTCGCTGTCGTCGTCCTGATAGATGATGCGACTGTGTGCCACAGGCCAGCCTTGTTTTCTGGCGACCGCCAGCAGTTCACGGCTACGGTCGATGGCTTGGGGGATATTGCCGCCGCCAAACGCGGCGGGGTCAGCAAAGCCGTTAACGAAATCAACCACCAATAGACCGAATGGGGGATGCAGGCCCAGGCTGGCGCCAAAGCCTTGCTGGGCAAAAATCCGGTTCTCTTGAGACATGGAATTCCCCCCTATCTGCCAGGCTGATTGCGCGTGTAGTCCATCAAAGACTCGACGACCTGGCCGTCGCGCACGACTTCCAAACCATCCAGACTGACCGTGCAGTGGCGCAGTGGTATATCAATATGGCAAGTCGTCGTGCGGTTGCCGCCAGCTTCGTTGTTGGGGCCCATCGAGAATAGGAAGTTGCCATTGAAGGCGCGCGCGTCCATGCCCAGCGTGGCTTCACGGTCGTACAGGCCGAGCGTCGTCCAAGAGGCGCGCGGTTGCAGGCCCCAGCCAATATGCGAAATGGCATAGGCCTCGGGGTCGTCGAAGGAGGCCACATATTCGCGCAACAGATCGGCGTCCACGTCGCCATCGATGCCGGTCACGAAACCGTCCTCGACCGTCAGGATGATTGGCGCGGCCACATAGCTTTTCTGGGGCAGCAAAATATCACCCTTGTCGACGACGATGCGGCCCTGCGCCTGGCGCTCATTCGGCCACGTAAACGTGAAGCCGCTGGGCCAGTGATCCCAACGACCGGGCTCATCCACAAAGCCGTATTCTTTGATGACGGGGAATTCCCCCATCGGTAACCGGATATCGGTACCGGCAGCAGACGTGACATGCATGAGCTTCTTGTCCGTCAACAATGCGGCGCCGGCGTTCACGCGATGATAGTCCTCCTCGGTAGGGACGATGCGCACCAGCACCTCGGGAGGTTCCACCACCAGCAGGATCTTGGTTCCCGACGCCAGAATATCGTGTTGCTCCGGCGAGAACAGCAAAGTCATCAAATCGAGCACAAGGTCGCTGGATTTGAGCGCCGCGATCGCAGCCCTGTTGCCGGTCAAGGGAGTCGTCCCTAAGTAGGCAAGGGGATCGCGGCACAGCGCTTTTTCGCCGTTGACCGATGGAAGGTACAGCCGGCTGACAATGGCGCCCATCAGGCTGGCGGCAATTTCCGCCGTGCGTAAGGTTTGCGGATGCGTGCCATCTCCCGTCAGGAGGGTGACGTTCTGGCCAGGCTGAAGCTTGGAAAGCGTCAGCACCTGGGTCCAGGCTTGGATGAGATCGGAATCACTAATAGCCAACGAAGCACTCCTTGATCGATCGATTGATTAATTAATAGCCGGCACGCCGAAGGAAAAACGAGCGGTTGGCCGGGGGCGCAGCAATCAGGATTTAACTGTGCCGCGAAACGAGCCCGGACATGCCGGGCTACGGACTCATACTTGCTTGGGCAAGAAAGTATTGAGCATGTCGAAGAAGCCTTCGAAATCGTCCCAGGGAATCATGTGGCCAGCGTCAGGCACGTGGCCAACGACGACGCCTGGCACCAGTTGGCGGATTTCTTCAATGTCCTGAGGTTCGATGACACCACCGCGTCCCGCCACCATCAGCATGGTCGGAACTTGGACGGCAGGCAGGTCGGCATACATGTCATCATCCTGGAAGCTGTTGTAAGCCCGGATGATCGCGGTCTCATCGCACGTGTGCAGCCACTCGGCACGCAGACGCAGCTCGTCGTCGGTCCAGGAAGGAGAGAAATCACGCAGGCGCTCCCAAGGTTCGCCGGCCTGCATCAGGCGGATGGAGTCAACGTACCAGCCGAGCCTGGCAGGATAGGGGCGACGCCCCGGGCCTGATACAGGCGGATCGACCAACACCATGCTGCCCAACCCCTGAGTGTAGTGAGCGGCCACGATGACGCCAATGCGCGCGCCCATGGAGTGGCCGATGAGAGTGTAGTTTTCCAGGCCCAGGGCTTGGGCGAAGGCGTCGACGTCCCGGGCGCAAGCGTGCATGCCATAGTCCATGCCCGCGGCCGTTTCCGAAAGCCCTCGCCCGCGGATATCGAGAACGTAGGTATCGTAAGCCTGG
The DNA here is from genome assembly GCA_040391725.1 of Eoetvoesiella caeni. GTDB lineage: Bacteria > Pseudomonadota > Gammaproteobacteria > Burkholderiales > Burkholderiaceae_B > Eoetvoesia > Eoetvoesia caeni_A. The sequence goes on from JBEBXF010000006.1 coordinate 2,952, forward strand.
CCCAGGCGCTCAGCAACGAACCCCCAGGTGACGGCCGGGCTCGTGATGCCCGGCACCAGGATGATTGGCGCGCCCTTGCCGCCGTAGCGCAAGTAATGCTGACGGATCCCATTGGCGCGCACGTGGGCACCGTACTGGTAAGTGCTGGGAGTAGGGGTAGAACTCATATTCCTGTTCTCTTGTCTGGTTGAAACAATAGAGGCTGCCGATTTTTAACCCTTGGATGACGCCGCGTCAGCGAAAGGTGCGAAACCTGTCCAAATACAGCGCACTCAAAATGACCGTGCCCAAGATAATGTCTTGTAGATAACCGTTGATCTCGATCAGGTTCATGCCATTGGACAAAATGGAGATGAACATTGCTCCCATGATCGCGTTACCGACACCGCCAGTACCGCCCTGCAAGCTCATACCTCCCACGACGGCGGCGGCTATGCTGGGCAACAGCAGGCTGCCGCCCAGGTTGGGCTCACCGGATCCAGTACGGCCAGTCAGCATCAGCGCGCCGACGGCCACCACGATGCTGGCAAGCATATAGGTCAGGAACACGTAACGCGCCACCGGAATGCCCGCAACTCCCGCTGCCTGAGGATTACTGCCGATCAAATACAGAGAACGCCCGAACGTGGTGCGCACCAGCAGGAGATGCAAGATCAGACACAAGACGATGGCGATCCACACAGGCGTGCTCAGACCCAACCAAGTACCGCTGTACAACACGGTACTGAAGGCGTCGGGCAGATCGAAAACAGGGTGCCCGCCAGATACCATCGAGGCAATGCCGAACGCGACACTCAGCGAACCCAGAGTGACGATGAAGGGATTGACACGCAGTTGGGCTGTGCAAAACCCATTGAATATGCCGACCAACAGACCGGTAAACAGGCCAGCGCCAATACCGGCGGCCACCAGAAGCGCCGGCGCCAGGCCCGCGTCGGCCTGGCCCGCCGTCATGGCCAGCGCGGACAGCACGCTGACCAGCGAGACCGTCGAGCCGAGCGACAGGTCGAAGCCTCGGATCAGGATCACCAACATCTGGGCGCTGGCAAAGATGGTCATATAGCTGGCCTGAGTTATCAGGTTGAGCAGGTTGCGGCCAGATACGATGCGCGGCTCTATCGCGGCCAAGATTGCCAGCAGCACCGGTACCAAGAGCCAGAACAAGTACCGACTTAGCCAACCCTTAAGTTGCTTGAACCAGGAGGTGGGTGTATGAGCAGCAGCGATGAGGCTCATGCGGTTTTCCTCTTTTTGCGATAAACATCCATGGCCACGACCAGAACGATGAACAGCCCCATAACAATGGTTTGCGCTTTACTTTCGATGCGCAACAGATCCATGGCGTTATTCAACAGCAACATGAACAACGCGCCCAGCGCGACGCGATGGGCCTTGCCGACGCCGCCATGCAGGCTAACTCCGGCAATGACGGCTGCTCCGATGCTTTTGAGGGCGATGCCATCGCCCAGTGAGCCCTGACCGGAACCCAGTTGGGCGGTGAGCAACAACGCTGCCAACGCAGCCAACAGACCGCTGGCCATATAGACACCGATCTGATTGCGCAGAACGGACAGACCGGAAACGCGCGCGGCATAGGGATTGCCTCCGATGGCATACAGATGCACGCCGAGGGCGGTCGCGCGCTGTATCCATGCCATCAGCCCCACAACCAGCAAAGCGACATAGACAGCGGCTGGCAGACCTAGCCACGAGGCACGTCCAATGGTAATGAACGCCTTGGGAAGGCCGTAGATGGGAATACCATTGGTCAGCAGCAGAGCGAGCCCACCGATGATGGAAGCCGTGGCCAGTGTCGCCATGAAGGGCGCAATACGCAGCACGGCAACGCATAGGCCATTGCACAGGCCGACAAGCAGACCAGCGCCTAGTCCGGCCAAGATGCCCAGCAGGCTGACCAGTTCTGGCGGCAAAGTTTTGCCCAAGCCGGCCATGACACTGGCACTGACGACGCTGGTCAGCGCCATGGTGGCACCGACGGACAGGTCGAAACCACGAGCGATCAACACCAGCATTTGACCGATGGCGACGATCATCAGTAAAGAAGCGCCTCGCAACAGGTTCAACATATTCTGGCCACTGAGGAAACGCGGCTCGATGAACGTGAGCACCACAGCAATGATAAGGATGGCGGCAGGAAGCAGGCCGACGGCAGGCAGCAGACGTTTGCCATCAGGTAGTGTTTGCGTCAGACTCACGGTGCGGCCCCTTGCACAAGGGTGGAGGGGGTCTCCTGTTTGGGAAAGAAGTGCGCCAGGATCGCGGATTCGGAAAAATCCCGGCGTTCGAAGTGGGCGGCAATGCAGCCATCATGCATTACGTACAGACGATGCGACAGCCCCATGACCTCGGGCAGTTCGGACGATACCAGGATGATGGTCTTGCCCGCTTCGACCAGACTGCGCATCATGTCGTAGACCTCGAGCTTGGCACCGACATCGATACCAACGGTCGGCTCGTCGAATATGAAGACTTCCATGGGGCGCGAAAGGCCGCGCGCCAACAAGACCTTTTGGCGGTTACCCCCCGACAGATTGCCCACTTGCGGTTCAATGGCGGGGGGACGCAGCTTGAGTTGGCCCATGATGCGAGTGACGACAGACTTTTCAGAAGCCAGACGCAACAGGCCGCCTCTGGAAAACTCTGGACGCCGAAGCGCCGCCATCGACGCGTTCTCGCGTATGGGCCGCGTCAGCGCCAGGCCCTCTCGAGCACGATCCGACGGAAAATAGCAGATACCCTGATCCAGGGCATCCAGCGTATGCTTGATGCGCAAAGGCTTACCCTTGTAATGCACATGACCCGCCGCGATGGAGCCCATGCCGTACAGGGCGCGTACGAGTTCGGACTTGCCGCAGCCAGCCAGGCCGGCGACGCCAACGATTTCACCGGCTCGCGCCTGGATCGAAGCATGTTTGACGCTACCGTCGGCCAGGGTCATCTCCTGGACATCCAGCGTCACCTGGCCTGGCGATGCTGGGATATCCGGAAAAAGAATGCCGATCTGGCGTCCGGTCATCAATTCGATCAACTGTTCGTCAGTGACGTCGGCCTGATTGACCGTCGCGATATGGCGACCGTCGCGCAATACAGTTATACGATCCGCCAGCCGTGAGATTTCACGCATGCGGTGCGAAACGTAGATAATAGCGACGCCTTGCACACGCAGCTCATCCACCAAAGAGAACAGGCGCTCGGCTTCGGCATCCGTGAGCGAGGCCGTGGGCTCATCCAAGATCAGGACGCGCACATCGGTCAACATCGCCTTTGCGATTTCCACCATCTGTTGTTGGGCGCGCGAAAGATCGGCGACCAGCGTGTCCGGTTGCAGCTTGAAGCCCAGGCGCTGAATTACGCTCAGTGCCTGTTCGCGCATAGCGCGACGATCCAGCACACCCATGCGGCCAGGCTCACGCCCCAGAACCAGGTTCTGCTCGACACTCAATTCGCCGATCAGACTGAACTCCTGAAAGACAGGCTGAATGCCCAGACGCCTGGCCTTGACAGGGGTCAGCGCGCCCAGGGGTTGGCCATCGAAAGCATAGCTGCCCGCATCAGCGGAAAACGTGCCGGCAATGATATTGATAATGGTGGACTTGCCCGCACCGTTCTCGCCAAACAGCACATGAACCTCGCCCGGACGCAGTTCAAAGTCCACGCCATCCAGCGCACGCACACCGGGAAACAGCTTTACGATGCCTGTCAGGCGCAGCAAAGCGCGATCGTTTGACTGCCCGGCGGGGATAGCGCCCCCGCCGGGCAGAGCGGACGTCACGTTACTTGACACTGGCTTCAACGGTGTAAACGGCTTTGTAGTTGGAAGGCGCGAGAACGGCGCTCATGTCAATATCGGCGAGGCTTTCCTTGGACACCATGCGTGGGATGGGGCTCAGGAACGCGGGAACCTTCTGGCCTTCAAGCGCGCGAATGGCCAAGTCGACCGAAAGACGGCCCTGCAGCACAGGATATTGCGTAGCGAAGCCCAGAATTTGGCCATTACGCAAGGCATTCAGCATGGCTTGGTTTTCATACGCGGCAATCAGCTTGACATCATTGCGCCCTGCTTCTTGGATAGCACCGATAGCGGCCTCGACCATGGCGGCGTTGCCCCACAGTACATTCACGTCGGGATAGGCTTGCAGCGCATTTTGAACCAGGCCCAACTGCACGGCCACACCGCTGTCGCCAAATTTTTCATCCAGCAATTTCAGCTTGTCGCTTTTGGCGATGACGTTCTTCAGGCCTTGGGCAAATTGCTCGGCCCACCCGGAGCCCGCTGGGCCAGGCAAGGCCACGATCTTACTGACCTTGTTGCCCGCCACTTTGGCCAGATATTGACCGGTTTGCTCGCCCATGATGACGTTGTTGGCAAACACTTTGGAGGTAGTGGGAGCTTTGTCGACAGGGTTGAGGACGGCAATAACGGGCTTGCCGGCCTTCTTCGCTTCACTGAACTTGCGCGCCAGGCCTGCTTCGGAAATGGCGCCCACAATCAGCGCATCGAAATCCGAGGCCATGCAATCATCGAACTGCGCCAATTGCTTAGGCAGATTCTCGTAGCCACCGGCCTGATAGATGGTAACGGCAACACCTTGACGCCTGGCTTCCTCGACAATGCCGTAATCCATCGCGAGCCAGATGGTGTCTTTCATATGAGGGAAAAGGGCACAGATCTTCCAGGGTTTGCTGGCCTTCTCCTGAGGCGAGTAGTTGATGACCTTAGCATTGCCAGCGCTGAGATCTTCGATCTGGGCGGACCAACCCTGGTTGGGTGCTTGTGCGAAAGACAGCGCGGGAAGCGCCAGAGCAGCATAAACAAGCCATTTTTTCATGTATTTCACCTTCGAAAGTGAATGCGCGCGGAGTGCATTCGGGGGAAAGTAAGGGCAGCAAGATTATTTATTCGATCGAACGACCAATTATAAGCGGAAGAATGTTTGAGTTGTAAGAAAAAAAGAGTTTGGAGATTAGGGGATTACCCGAGGCACTTCCCCGAGCATCGAGGACGGGGTTTAGCTATGCGTCAACTGCCGTACGCTCTGGGAGGTGGATTCTGCCTGCATCCCTGTCGCCAGGAAGTGCGTCAGTTGCGCCACCAATTCATTCAAGTCATCAGACTCATAGCGCCCATCCGATAGATCGTGCAGCCGGTCGACACCAGACAGCATGTACAGGTAGGCGCCGATCAGAAAGGTGAATCGCCAATTCAGGTCGGCCGGGTCGATGTGCGGCAACAGGGCCTCCAGAACGGCAATATAGCGCTTGGACGAAGGGTCATAGACCTCGCGCCGCAATCGGAAAGCCAGCTCTTCGGGCTCATTGTGCAGGCGCGCCTGCAGCCGCATGAAGGCCAACCCAGCGGCGCCGCTGCGCTTGAGATCGAACTGGGGCTTCAGGTAGGCGGCAACGATTTCATGAACCGAGGGATGGCCGTCAGTGCGTTGCAGGAGACCGTCCAAGTACTGTGTTCGTTGCTCACTGAGCAAGGTGCCGCGGCGTCTGAAAACATCTTCGAACAGCTTTTGCTTGGATCCAAAATAGTAAGAAATCATGGACTGCTGGACGCCGGCCGCCGCCGCGATCATGCGCGTGGAGGTCGAGGCATAGCCTTGGTAAGCGAATAGCTTCTCGGCTTCATCGAGAATGAGATTGCGGGTGTCCCTGTCACCGACAGGGCGGCCCGGGCCCCTGACGGGCATGGTGGAAGTCATGGATTCGAAACGGCCGTGGAACAGGAAAAGGGGGGTATGCCGAGCGTCTTGCCCGGATACTGAGCGGTTATTTCACGATCGTCAAATGGGGGCGTCTGGCAGTAGGCCGACCTCGTCCAGAGTAACTTCCACCTGACAAAGGTATGTTCGGCACTCGCACGAACTCTAACGCCAAGAAGGCAGGCTGTCAACACTGAGTCTCGTTCAACATGAGATGAGTCTGCAGACCAGGCAGAAGCTGCCGATCATCGGAAGATGGCTGACCTTGCCAGACGATCGGCTCACCAGTCTGGAGAGTCTGGAACAGTTTTTGGCCGGAACGGCCACGTTTGAACCGCGGGTGCCCAGCAGCGAGGCCGTTGAGACAGCACCAAGCCCAGCAAGGCTATGTCCATTGGGCTGCGCGAGCGCTCAGAGCCCGAAGACCGGGCACGTCCTAGCTGCATACGTGCTCGCCGATCTTCCGCAAATACAGGCCGAACGCCTCTTTTTCATGGGGCTCCAGGACTTCCAGGGCATACTCGATAAGCCGGTGGGCGGCCGGCCACGCCTGGGCATATTTGCTGCGGCCATGCTTGGTAAGGTATACCCGCGTCAGCCGGTTGTCGTTGGGATCGACGCCCCGTTTTACAAGCGAGCGCTGCTCCATCTGGTCGACCACCCGGCTGAGCACAGGAGGCCGAACCGCGATGGCTCGCGCGATATCGCCTATTTTCTTGCCATCTTCCTCCAACAGATACTGCAAGACCCGAAAATGAATATAGGTAATATCCAGCTTCCGGAGGGTGGAGTTTCTCAGATCCTGTTCGAGCTTGAAGATGATTGAAGCCATTTGAAAGGCGACATTGCGATCGGGGCCGAGATGCGGAGGGATCAGTTCTGGAATGGGCATGCGCATAATTATATGTAAAGTCTTGGGTCTTTTCGCGAAACAGGGGCGTCCGCCGCACACCCCCGGCCATGTTGCCTATCGGGCCTTGCGAACGCGGCGCAACGTCCTGAACGGCAAGCCCAGCGCCGCCGGCCCAACCGACCGGCTGGCGAATACCACGAGCGTCGCAAGGGCCACAACGTAAGGCAACATGACGAAAAACTGATACGGCACCCCTGGGTACCAGATCTGCAGCCGGATTTGCAGTGCGTCGGTAATGCCAAAACCCAGGCACGCCAGCAGGACTCCCAAAGGATGCCAGGCTCCGAACACAACGCAAGCTATGGCAATGAAGCCTCTGCCCGCCACCATGCCTTCAACGAAGGCATTCACCTGTGCCAGCACCAGAAACGCCCCGCCCAAGGCCGCCATGGCGCCCCCGAATAGCACCGCGGCCAGGCGGCGCGAATTCACCCTGACCCCGGCCGCGTCCGCCGCGGCCGGATTTTCGCCGGAAGCTCGAAGTTCCAATCCCCACGCCGTGCGAGGCATGGCGAAAAACAGCAGGAATGCCACGCCGAAGGCTACGTACACCAGAACCGTATGGCCAAAAAGAATCGGCCCCAGAACCGGCAGCTTGCTCAACACGCCAAAATCAACCGGCGCAAACGCCGGGATTTCGCCTGGGGACCTGCCTATCGTCAGGCGATAGCCGACGCCCGAAAGTCCCCCGCCCAGCAAAACCAGGGCAAGGCCCGAGACAATTTGATCCGCGCACAAATAAATGACGAACACGGCATGAATTGCCGCCAGGGCAATGCCTCCGAGCAGCGCAAAAGCGACGCCCCCCCACGGAGTGCCCGTATACACGGCCCCGAAGGCGGCGAGAAACGCCGCGAACAACATGATGCCCTCCAGGCCCACATTCATTATGCCCGCGCGCTCGCTGACGAGTTCGCCCAGAGCGGCGAAAACGATGGAGACGCTAAGGCGGATACCCGCCGCGAGCAAGCTGACAATGACGATATCCATTAGGCCAAGCTCCGTTTACGGGACAGTGCGTCAAAACACAAGAAACCCAGGATAACGACGCCTTCGATGATATGAACGATAGGGAAAGGCACATTGGCTTCGCGCTGCAGAACGCCCGCGCCGACATAGAATATGGCGAAAAGCAGGGCCGTAAACGGCACCAGGACGGGAGACAAGCGGGCCATGAGCGCGATGGCGATCGCCGCCTGCCCGTAGCCGGGAGCAAAATCGTCCTGCAGGCGTTCCAGGATGCCCGCAACCTGAACGCTGCCGGCCAGGCCCGCCAAGCCGCCGCTGACCAGCATCGCCCAAATGACCACCCGCCCCTCCCGCAACCCCGCATAGCGGGCGGCGAACGGGTTCTGCCCGACGGCGGTCAGCTTGAACCCGAACGAAGTCTTCTTGATCACCACCGCCACCACGACGACAGCCACCAACGCCACGACAAGGCCGTAGTGGACGCGGGTGCCATCGATCAGGTTCGGCAGCAGGAGCGTTTCCGGCAAATAATCGCTCCAGGGCATGGTCTTGGCCGGCTCCTGGAACGGCCCCCGGATCAGCCATGCAAGCAACTGCAGGACGATGAGGTTCAATACGATCGTGGAGATGATTTCGCTCGCCCGATAGCGAGCCTTCAGCCAGCCCACGAAAGCGCCAAGAATACCGCCTCCGACAAACCCCGCGGCCAGGTACGCGATAAGGCCGAACGGCATCGGCCAGTCGCCAAAAACCGGCGCCAGGGCAAAGCTGACGATCGCGCCGAACAGCAGTTGGCCGTCACCGCCGATATTGAAAACCCCCGCCCTGAATGCCACGGCAACGCCCAGGCCCACCAAGGCGAGAGGGATGCTCTGCGTCACCACTTCGAAGAAGCCGTTGAACGTTCCCAGCGTGTAAGCCAGAAGGGACGTATAGGCCGCCACCGGATTCTTGCCCGCCATCAGGATGAAAATTGCCGGTATCAGCGCGGTAACCACCGTAACGCTCAATGCGAGCCATATCTGAAACCTCAGGTTGCTGTCGATTTTGATCATCGTTCGGTCATCCAGTGCCCGACTTCCTGCAAAGAGGTTTCGGAAAGCCGCACGGGTCCGTGCAAGCGCCCTGCGGACAGCACCATGATGCGGTCGGCGACCTGCCAGACTTCGTTCAGATCCGCGGACGACAAGAACACGCCGGCGCCGGCCGTCCGCTTGAGAAGCAACTGGTTGTTCACGAACGCAATGGTCTGGACGTCCAGCCCGCGTGTCGGATGCGCGGCAATCACCACCTTCGGGTCGTTGGCCAGCTCGCGCGCCAGAACCAGCTTTTGCTGATTACCCCCCGACAACTGGGACATCAGCGCTTCCGTCCCGGGCGCCCGGATCGCGAAGTCATCGATGACCCGCTCCACCACCTGCCTGAGCGCCCTGGGAGCAAGCCAGCCAGCCTTGTTGAACCGGGTATCGTTGAGTTGCGTCAGTAAAAAATTATCGGCAAGGCAGGACGCCGCAAGCACGCCATCCTTCAATCGGTCTTCAGGAATATGGCTGACTCCGCCCTTGCGCACCCATTCGGGGCCGGGATAGCCCCCGGCGGCATCGAACCAGTAGCTCACCCTGCCCGAATCCGGCGCCAGCAGGCCGGCCAACATCTGCACCAGTTCCGTCTGGCCATTCCCATCCACCCCGCAAAGGGCCAGGACTTCTCCCGGGTAGAGTTCGAAGCTGACGCTGTCGAGAGCCAGGGTTCCGTTCGGGCGCCGAACCGAAACCGAATCGACGGCCAGCAGCCGGGTTTGTACCGCCTGGCTCTGCGTGCGCGGCACCAGCGCGGGCAGGTCGTCGCCGACCAGCAGCCGTATGAGATCGTCCCGGCTCTTGCCGCCGACGTCCGAGACGCTGACCACTTTTCCCTGCCGCATGACGACCACCCTCCGGCAGGACTCCAGGATGTCCTCGAGCTTGTGGCTGATGATCAGAACCGCCGTTCCCCGCCCGGCCAGTTCCGCGACCATCTGGAACAAGGCGGGGCGCTCCTCGCGCGACAGCACCGCGGTCGGCTCGTCCAGGATCAGCAGCTTCGGTTTGCGCGAAAGGACCTTCATGATCTCGACGCGCTGTTGTTCCCCGACCGTCAGCCTGTCGACTCGCCGCTCGAACGACGTGGACATGCCCAGGCGTTCCGCGATGGGGAGGATGTGGGCCTTGAGCCGCTCCAGCCGCAATCGGCCGCGCCCCCAGCGGGGATCGCCCAGCGCAAGGTTTTCAGCCACCGTCAGCGCCCCCACCAGTTTGAAATGCTGGTGCACCATGCCGACGCCCGCCTCGGCGGCGGCGCGCGGCGAGTCGAAGCGCATGGCCCTGCCGTCAAATCGCACGATGCCTTCATCCGGGGTTATCAGCCCCGAGATAATGTTCATCAGCGTCGACTTGCCGGCCCCGTTCTCGCCCAGCACCCCTACGACTTCGCCGCGGCCAACCGAAAAGCCGACACCATCGTTCGCAACCAGTCGCCCAAACCGCTTTGTGATCCCTTCAAGCTCAAGCAGCGCTTGATCCGGCAATACCATGGCAGCTCCCGTCCCGGCGGCGGCTTAACGAATCGGTGGAAGATCTTTCACCGTCCCAGCCTTGATGCCGTCGGCAATCTCCTGCAAAGTCGCCTTCTGGCTATCCGAAAATTTCGAATCGAATTTCCTGAATGGGGCCAGGCCGATTCCGTTGTCCTTCAGGCCCAATAGATAATTTTTCGGCTCGATGGTGCCATCGATGACTTTCCCGATGGCCATATCGATATTGACGTCGAAATTGATGAGCGCCGTGGTGACCACGGTATCGGGCGCCAGAGACGCGGAATCGAAAGCTGTGCCGATCATCAAGACTTTCTTCTCTTTGGCGGCCTGCAGCGTTCCGACCACGTTTTCGTTGCCGATGCCCGACACCACATCCGCGCCCTGGTCGATCATGCTGGTAGTGATCTCTTTCGCCTTGGCGATATCGGAAAACGAACCCACATAGGCGGACAACACCTTGATCGACGGATTGATGCGCTTGCTGCCGCGATGATAGCCGTCATCGTATTCTTGTATGGTGGGCACGGGGATGGCCGGCACGTTGGCGATGATGCCGGACTTGCTGATCATGGCCGCAACGGCGCCGGCCATGTAACCGGCGTCGCCCCACCGGTTGTCGAAGGACGCCAGATTGGGAGCCTCCGACACCTTGGCGGTATTGACGATGAACCAGGTCTTGGGAAAGCGCTTGTGGATGCGCTTGGCGGGATCGGCGAACTGGAACCCATGAGCAATGATGATGTCGTACCCATCGCGGGCATAGGCCGACAGTGCGTCCTGGGCCTCGGCCGTCTGCGTGTTTTCACGGATGGAAACGTGCAGCCCCGGATACTTCGCTTGAGCCTTCTTTATGCCTTGCGCCGCCGCGCTGTTGAAGGTTCCGTCCGTTACCGACCCGGGCAGAATCAGGGCAACCTTCAGGTTCTTATTCACAGAAGCCTGAGCCTGCGCGGCCAAGGGCAAAGCAAAAACACATAATGCAAAAATGATTTTACGTAGCATGTTTGTCTCCACACCGTTTTTTATGAATTTGCCTATTCCTGGAAATAGCGAATAGGGCTGGATCAACTGCCCTTCAACATACTCACTGCTTCTTCTCCCGTCATGACGTTGCCGAACTGCTGAATGATGTTTTCCAATGCCGCGCGATGCTCTTCGTCGGACAGGGCTCCGCAGCAATCCGGCCACCTTGATGTCCATCATCATGGCGTCGCGCGCCGTCGATTCGCAACAGATATTCGTCTTGGTGCCCGCGATCAGCAGCGTGTCTATGCCCATGCTGCGCAAAACCCGCTCCAGCGACGACGAGCCAGGGATCAATGCGCTATAGCGGTTCTTCACAATGACGATGTCGCTGTCATCGACGTCCAGCTCCGAATACACCGCCTGGTTCTCTGGCGCATTGCTGACCAGAGTCCGATCCCTCACCTCGCCGGCAACCACGTAGTTGTAGAACAGATCCCAATCGCTTCTGCCTGCATGCTGGGTATTGGCATGCAAAACCCATATGACCGGCACGCCCAGCGCGCGCAACTGCGGCGTCAATGCATTGATGCTCGGCACGATGTCCCGTGACGAAGCGACCTCGGCCGGGCTGCCCTTGGCGCAAAAGGTGTTCTGCATGTCGATGACCACCAGCGCGGTCTTCGATGGGGCCATGGTTTCGAAAAAATTGAGACGACCGCGGCGTGCGAGCACGCGATCGAGAATTTCCTGCCTTATTTGAATGTTGTGCATCCGAGATCTCCTTTGATGATTCTCAAAAAGCGGCTAGCCTATCACGACGTCATACAAGTACGGGTCTTCAGGCAACGCCACTTCACTATCCAGCAGACTTCCGCAAGATGGACATGCGAACTTGCGCAGGACGAGCTGCGGATGGACGGCATCCGGCCAGCCCGCCATGCCGCGCACCTGCTCGGTAGTCAGCGTTGCCCTGTCTTTCCATTGAATCGTTGGATCATGCGGCGCCACATTGTGGCCGCAAGCATTGCAGCAAATGTCCCCCGAATCGGTTGCCGAAAGCGTGGGCGATATCCTGATGGTCATACCATTGCTCCTTGTTCCATGCGTGCGGCCTTCAACTTGGCGCGACGGTCTTGCGTTGCTGGTATATCCACCCGTCCGTTTTCCACGATGACACCATAAACTTCTTTGGCGGCAAGCTCGGAGATCGTACCGCCGGCGACATCGGCGCCGACGGATTCCGCAGGCCGTGCCAGCGCGTCCCCAACACCGCCGCCGCCATTCCAGCGCAAATAGAATGCATCGCCCTTGGCCAAGGGGAAGACGCCCCAGCTTATGGGCTTGCGCTCTCCTCGCAGCGACTCGAAATCCGTTTCCCCGGAACGGCTGGAATCCTCGCCCGCACCCTTGACCAGGACATAGTCGTTCGAAGCGCCGGCCCCCCCGCCGGCCAGGCCGTCGCTCATGGGGAACTTCGAACCTTTGCCGGACAACACGAAATTGATGCCGCCGTCGGGACTGCCATGCGGCACGATGGCGATCTCGCCGCCCAAGCCGCCCCGATACTCGCCCGCACCGCCGGAGTCCCGCATCCTGCGGCGGAACAAGTAACGGATCGGGAAGGCGCCTTCGACGGTTTCCACGTTGGCCATGCGTGAAATCGGATTGGGCATTTCCCCGCCAATATCAACGCCGTCTCCATAGGTCTTGGCGCCGCCGGCGCCGGCGAACGTCTCGGTCAATGTGTCGATGGCAAGCCGCCCTTCTCTTGTGCGGCCGAACATGAATACGGCAAAGTGGTTGGCGTGCCAGACGGCCGTTGCTTCGTCCGCGTATTTTTCGCTGGCGGCAAGCATCTTGCCGATCGCCGAGCAGGCCGCGTTATTGACCGACTGAATGGCCCCCACGGTAGCCACCGACACCGGCGCCGGCCGGATGCAGTTGACGATCGAACCTTCGGGCGCGATCATCTTGATGGGCGCCACCGCCCCTTGGTTCCAGGTAATGTCGTAGCACAGCAGCGGGAACAAGGGCGCGAACAAACCGCCCAGCGCCGCCCATTTCGTGCAGTTGACGCTGTAAGCGGACTGCGGACTGGAGCCCGTGAAATCGAAGGTCAACGTATCGTCCTGCTTGGTCATTGTCAGCAGGATCTTGGATGTCTCGCCCTTGACATCGACATACTGGCGCGACTGCCAACTGCCGTTGGGCAATTCCAGCAAGCGCTGACGCAGCAACGTTTCGGACTGCTCGATAAGGGTCTTGCCCACTTCGTCGACCGTGTCGACACCATACTTGGCGATCAAGGCAAGCATACGCTCGCCCGCAACGTTGTTGCAGGCTATCAGCGAACGTAAATCAAGCGCGACCATCTCGGGACTGCGCACCATGTTCAGGAAGGTATCCCATATGTCGCGCCGCAATTCGCCCTTGCTGATCAGCTTCAGCCCCGGGCTGCTGAAGCCCTCGCTGTATATGTCGCCGGCATCCGGCGCAAACCCGCCGGGATTCATGGCGCCAATGTCGGAAACATGTACGAAGCATGCGCTCCAGGCGACCAGCACGCCTTGATGGTGGATGGGAGCCAGCATGTATACATCCGAGGTATGCAAGGCCGCCGTGTAAGGATCGTTCAGCATGAACACGTCGCCTTCCTCGATCTGGCCTTCGAAGCGGCGGATGATGGCCTTGCAGGCCTCGGCCGCGCTGGTCAAGTGGTGCAGGAAGCCTACGCCTCCCATCAGCAACGAGCCATCGGCGCGATACAGACTGACCATGAGGTCATGGCCTTCGTTGGTGATTGCCGTGCCCGATACGTGCTTCAGGGTGATGACGGCCTCCTCCACAACCCGGAACAAACGATGGCGAACAATTGAAAAGGTAATTGGATCCATACTCGGCCTCATGCAAATTCGACAATGACGTTACGATATTCATCCACGCTTCCGCGCTGGCCATCCTGCAGCACAATCGTCGTGATGGGCGTATGGATGACCGCGGGGCCGGACAAGGCATTTCCGGGTTGCAGCTTCTCGAAATCGTAGATGTCGGCAGGCGCCAGCCCGCCTTGCGACTCCACGAAAATATTCCGCTTCCCGATCCGGGCTGCCGAGGCATCGACGCCGCTGAACGGCAGCTTGGGCACCTCCGGTTTTTGCAGCATGCCTCTTGCCGTCAGCCGGAACAGCTTCATTTCGATGCCCGCTTCCCGGTAGGCGGAACCCTTGCCGAACTTACGTTCGTAAAGAGCCTCGAAATCGGAAATCAACATAGCCAGCCCCTGGTCGTCCAACGGCGTGGTGGCGCGAACGGGAGTGGTCAGTTCGTGAACCTGGCGGGCATAGCGCAGGTCGACGGACCATTCCATCTGCATGGTGTCCTCGTTGAAGCCTTCGCGCTTCAATTGCTCCGTCGCTTCGCGCACCATGGGCTCGTAAATGGCATTGACTTCTTGCGCAGACGCAGTGGCCGGCAACGTCCTGGTTGCTGAATATTGATGCACGATGTCGGCCGATACCAGGCCAAAAGCGCAATTCACGGATGCTGTGTACGGCACCACGATTTTCTTGACACCCAGCTCCGCGCCGAACATGGAAGACAGCATTCCGCAGGACCCGCCGAAGGAATGAAGAACGAAATCGCGCGGATCGAGCCCCCGTTCGACGGTGATTTCCCGGATCAGGTCGGTGATCTGCGCCGAAGCGAGACGATAGACGCCTATTGCCGCGTCGTTCACGCTCATGCCCAGCGGTTTGGCGATCTTCTCTTCAAACGCCCGCCGGGCGGGCTCGATGTCCAGCCGCATCGTGCCCCCCAAGAAGGTATTGGGATCCATATAGCCGATCAGCATGAACACGTCGGTAAGCGTGGGTTCGGTTCCCCCCATGCCATAGCATATCGGGCCCGGCCTGGAACCTGCGGACTGCGGCCCGACCTTGGGTTCGCCCGTAAGCGGATCGATGCTGACAATCGAGCCGCCGCCCGCGCCGATCGATACCACTTCGATCTTGGGCGCGGAATAATGGAAGCGGTCGACCATCGGTTCACGAGCGTATTCGATCTCGCCATCCTGGATCACGCTGACCTTGAACGTCGTTCCGCCCATGTCCGTGGCAATGATGTCGGGCTGGTCCAGCAGTTGACCAAGGGACTTGCCGCCGATCACACCCGCCGCAGGGCCGCACTCGAGCATGCCCACCGAGCGATCCGCAGCTTCGTTCGCGGGCAGCAAACCGCCGTAGCCCTGCATGACCATGATCTGGCCGCGATAAGCCGTTTCGGCAAGACGTTTTTCGAGATCGGTAAGATAGCTTTGCGTGATCTTGCCCGCATAGGCGTTTATCACGGCCGTCGACGTTCGTTCGTATTCACCGGGCAAAGGGGCGATGTCGGACGATAACGTGCAATAGACGTTCGGCGCTACACGAGCCGCGACATCCTTGATAAGACGCTCGTTGACGGGGTTGATGAACGACCAGAGCAGCGATACGGCAATGGCATCCACGCCTTTTTCGTTGACGAGGAAGTCCAGCATTTTCTCGACGTCTTTTTCATCGAGCTCACGAATCACTTCGCCTACGGCATCCACCCTCTCGGGTGCGCCAAGAATCAGGCTGGGATCCACCAAAGGAGCGGCGCGCTCCGTCTTGACGATGTGCTTGATGCGGTCTTCGGTCAAGCCCCCCCAGCGCCCGTACGCCCCCCGGGTTACCCGGATCGTGTCTTCAAACCCTTCCGTGCTGATCAGGCCTACCTTTGCGCCATCCCTCGTGAAAATGGTGTTGTCCACCACCGTCGAACCATGAATGAACAGATAGGTCTCGGCAAGCAGTTCATCCACGCTTTTTCCCATGCCGCTTGCCGCAGACTCGATCGAGTCGAAGATTCCGGTTGCAAAGTCGGGCGGCGTGGACAAGGCTTTACCTATCCTGATCGGCTCTCCCGTGGTAAATACGACGGTATCGGTACATGTTCCGCCAACATCCGTGGCAATCATGTATTTTTTGGCTGCCGGTGCATCCATGCTTGTCTCAACCTCCTGAACGTGATTCTTTGTTGTGATAAGTGCGCCGCCGCAGCGGGCACTTTCGCTATAAATCCGTATGACGCCTAGGTTGCCTTCTTGTTTTTGTTTTATTTTATGTGTAATAACACATGTATTAATAGGTGTTATAACACCCAAATTTGCCTTTAACAATTCTTTTTTTGGGCAGTAAGGGTAAGCCTTAACAAGCGCTCAATACCCAGCGCTCTATCCAGGTCGGATCGAATAAGCCTAGCCTGCGTCCGCAACGACTTTTGCGGACGCAGGGATGCTGAATGACGAGATTGACTTTTTGCCGCTACGCCCAGCGCGAGGCAAGTCAAGTTGCGTAGATCGGTGAGGTAGCGCTACCGCCTTTTGCTCCAGTCCAGGCAGCGCCGCGTAGGCGAACTGACCAGCGGTCCGGCGATCCGTCAGCGCTTTGGAAATTTGCCCGCAATCGTGAAATGTCCGGGCTAGCTACCCTGGAACTGAGCTGGACGCTTGGCATGGAATGCCTCCACGCCCTCGCGAAAGTCATCCGACGAACGCAGACGACTGTAACAATGACCCTCCAGCTCGATGGCGACCGATAGCGTGGAGTCTTCCGTATCATTCAGTAACTTTTTAGCCGTGCGCTGGGCAATCGGCGAAAACTTCCGCAATTCATCCACCAGGTCGTCGGTCGCCTTCTCCAGGTCGGAATCCGCTACGCACATGGTGGCAATGCCCCAGTCATAGGCTTGCGACCCGGGAATCCGGCGGGAGCGCATAACGACGTCCTTGGTGCGCGTAATGCCCACCATCTTTTGCAGCCGGGCAGATCCGCCCGAGCCCGGAATCTGCCCCAGTTTTTGTTCCGGCAAGGCATATTGGGCTGTTTCAGACACAATGCGAAAGTCGCAAGCAAGCGAGATCTCGAAACCAACACCAAAGCAATAACCCCGGTTCGCGGCAATCACCGGCTTGGAGCACCGGGCCGGCGCGGCTATATTCCATGCCAGTTTCGATACATGTTCGGGTGTAGCATCCAGAAAGCCACGGATGTCGCCGCCACTGGAAAAGTGCTCGCCCTCAGCCCGCAGGACAATGACTCGCACAGCGGGGTTTTCGTCCAGAGACTCGAACACAAGACGCAGCTGATCGCGCTGCGCCATCGAAATAACGTTGAACGGCGGCCGATGCAACACGATATCGGCCCTTTCCCGGGCCTCATCGATGAACACCGAGAATCCATCCAGCTGTTCAAGCTGTGTCTGCGCGGGATGTTTAAGTTGGGACATTTCGATTTCTACTCCTGATGTGAATCAATTGAATTTGAATGGCTTGCGCCGCGTCATACGGCAATCACTTCGCCAAGGCTTTGCCGGTCGGAAACCGACGAGGCGTCCCCCTGCATGACGATCTGGCCTCGTTCGAGCGCATAGAAGCGCGTGGCCACATCGAGCGCGCGATGCACGTTCTGTTCGACCAACAGAACCGGGACGCCCTCATCGCGCAAGCCGGCGATAATCGCGAATATTTCGTCGACGATGATCGGCGCCAGCCCTTCGGTCGGCTCATCAATCAACAACAGCCTGGGAGCTCCGACAAGCACTCGTGCAATGGCCAGCATCTGTTGTTCGCCGCCCGACAGCGCCGTGCCCATTTGAAGGCGTCGCTCTTTCAGGCGCGGGAAACGGGCATAGGCCTGCTCGATCATCAAGCGGGACTCCGCGGAAGAGCGCCGCGGACATTGCAGCAACCCAAGCTTCAGGTTCTCTTCAACGGTCAGCCCGGGAAAGATGCGGCGGTCTTCCGGCACCAAGCCTATGCCCTTGCGGCAAATGCGATCGGACGGCATTCCCACCAGCTCGACGCCGTCGAGCCGAATGGATCCCGACGCCGCCTTGACCCAGCCCGCGATGGTCTTGATGGTCGTCGTCTTGCCTACGCCGTTGCGGCCGCAAAGAACCACGATTTCGCCAGCCCCGACAGAAAGCGTGATGCCCTGCAGAACGTGGCTCAAGCCGTAATACGTATGTACCTCTTCCAATTCAAGCATCGGATTCTCGCTGTCCAAAATAAGCGGCTTGAACCGCGGGGTTTGCACGAACCTCGGCCGGAGCACCCTCCGCCAGCTTCGCGCCCTGCGCCATGACAACCACACGATCGGAAAGACCCATGACCAGCCCGACATCATGCTCGACCAGCAAGATGGATACCTCGCCCGCCAGGGACTGGATCATGGCCCCCGTCTCTTCGGTATCGGCATGCGACATGCCTTGCGTCGGCTCGTCCAGCAACAACAGCTTGGGTTTGCAGGCCAGCGCCACCGCGATCTCCAGGCGGCGCTGCTCGCCATGGGACAAATACCCCGCCTGCTCATTGACTTTCTGATGCAACCGGAACTGCTCGATAAGCTCGTCAACCCGCTGGCGCGCATGATGGTTGCGGCTCAATGGCAGGAAGGCATGGCGCGCGGACTCGAGCGACTGCGCCGCGAGCCGCAGGTTCTCGCGCACCGACAGCTCGAAGAACAGCTTCGTAATCTGGAACGATCGTGCCAGGCCCGCATGCAGGAGCTTATGCGGCGAAAAGCCGGTCACTTCGGCGCCATTGAACTCGACCGACCCGCTGCTGGGCCGGATGGCGCCGCTGACGAGATTGAACAGCGTGCTTTTTCCCGCGCCGTTCGGACCGATCAGCGAGGTGATCTGGCCGCGCCTGGCCTTGAAGCTGACGCGATCCACCGCCTTGAGGGCGCCAAAGGCGACCGAGATGTCTTTTATGTCGAGGATGACGTCCGCATCCAGGGCCATTGCATTGCCGCTTTGCTTCATGATTGCTCCTTGTGTCGCGCCAGCCACGACTCGACGAGCCCCTTCAGGGATCCTACGATGCCCTTCGGAAAGAACATGACCGAACACATGAACAGCAACCCGATCACAATCAGGTGATGCTCGGTATATGAACCGATGATCGATTTCAGGCCCGTCAGGATGACACTGCCGAACAGCGGACCGATCAGTGTTCCCACACCGCCAAGAATGACGGTGATCACGGCGTTGCCCGACGAGTGAAAATACAGCAGCTCCGGTGAAACAAATCCACGCAGCATTGGGTACAACGCCCCCGACAAGGCCGTGACGTTGGCCGCGATCACAAAGATGCCAAGCTTATGACGCTGCGCATTGAAGCCAAGGAAGGGCACCCTGTCTTCGTTGGCCTTGATCGCCACCACCAGGCGTCCGAACGGTGTGCGCAACAATGCCTCCAGGGCAAAATAGAACACCATGATGACCGCCAGCACCAGGAAGAAGAAGTGAGCCGCGTTGCCGGTATCGACGGTAAAGAACAGGAAATTCGCCTTGATGACCGGCACGCCGATGATGCCGTCGGATCCGCCAAGCTCCTGTGTGTTGAACACGGCCTTGGCAAGCACCTCTGCCATGCCGAAGGTAATCAGCGCAAAGTACACACCCCGCGCGCGAATGGCGATAATGCCTGCGATGGCGCCAACGACCGTGCTGACGCACAGGGTAACGGCAAGCGCCAGCCAGAAGGAAGGCGCCAGGCCTTTAAGCACCACGGCGGACGTATACGCCCCCAGCCCGAAGAACAAGGCATGGCCGAGCGACAACAAGCCGGTATAGCCAAGCAGCAAATCAACGCCCATCGCAAAGCCGCCGTAGATCAGAGCTTCGGTCGCCAGGCGGAAAAAGAAGACATCGCCATGCACTTGCGCGATGACGGCAAACAACAGCGCCAGCGCCACAAACACATAGGCAAACCATCGCAGGACGTTTCGGGCGACGTCTTCGCGCTGCAAGACGGGGCGGCTGGGCAATGCGCCCAGGACGGCGGAAGTGGAGTCACGCATGGCCAAGCCTCCCAAACAGTCCCTGGGGCCGTATCATCAATACCACCACCATAATGGCAAACACCAGGGGATCGGTCCACGACGGCGAGATATAAAGGCTGGATATGGCCTGGATCTGCGTCAGGACCAGGCCGGCAATCAACGCCCCCTTTATGCTTCCCAGGCCGCCGACGATCACCACGCTGAAAGCCAGCAAAATGAAGTCCTTGCCCATGGTTGGAAACACCGAATAAACCGGAGCCAGCAACACCCCCGCCAAACCGGCCAGGACTACGCCAAAGGCAAACGTCCCCGCATAAACATGCGATACGGGCACGCCAAGCGAAGACGCCATGTCCTTGTCGAACGCGGCCGCACGCACCATGGCGCCCAGGCTGGTTCTATACACCAGCAGCCATACGCCGACAATGATCACCGCGCCTATTGCCATCAGAAACAGCCGATAGTTCGGGAAGAACACGCCCAGCACCTCGCTGCCGCCGCCGATGGGCGTTTTCACCGAGAGAGCCTGGGGGCCATAGATGAGCTTGTAGACATCCTCCAGCACGATCGCCAGGCCGAACGTAAGCAGCAGCGTAAGAATGTGCCTGTCCTTCTGGTGGAAGACGCGCTGGATGAACAGCCGCTCGGTCATGTAGCCGAGCGGCGCCATGACCAGGGGCACAAGCAGCAATACCACCCAGAAATTGACGCCAAGCGCCATCAGCGTGACGCCGACATAGGCGCCCAGCGCATAGAATTCGCCATGCGCCATATTGATGACGTCCAGCAAACCGAAAATAATGGTCAAGCCCAACGCCATCAGAACCACCGCAACGCCTATGGAAAGGCCATTGATGATCTGAGGCGCAAATACGAACTGCAGCGTGTCGATAAACCCGCTCATAATTAACATTCCTTATCCGGGGACGATTGGCCGGCAATACCCATCGGAGCCGCCGGCCAAAATGCAGCCGTGTCCTATCAGAACCGCTTGCAGGTATCGGGGCCGATGGCCGCCGCGCCATCCACCTTGCTCAAGACCTTGAACCGGCCGTCCTTCAGGCTGGTGACATACATGTCCTGAATCGCCTGGTGATCCCCGGCGCGCATGGTCTTCGTGCCCTGGGGCGTCATCCACGCCAGGCCTTCCATCGCGGCGCGAACCTTGGCGGTATCCGTGCTGTGGGCCTTCTCGACGGCGGCCTTGTAGAAGTACATCACCCCATACGAGTCGGCGCCGTACAGATCCGGCGCGGCTTTGTAGGCCGCCTCGAAGGCGGCGACGAACTTCTTGTTTTCAGGGATATCCAGGTCAACAGAATAGCCCACGCCTGTCGTGAAGCCCTCGGCGTTCTTGCCCATGGCGCCCAGATTCTGCGAGGTAACGGTTCCCGACGCCCCGACCACGGTCAGGTTCCGAAGCAAGCCATATTCGCTCATCTGATTGAACAGGCGCACGGTATCGTTGCCGGCGACCGACGTATACATCACGTTCGGACGCGCGGCGCGGATCTGCCCGAAGAATGGCGAATAGTCCTTGTTGTCGAGAGGCGCGAACACCTCACCAACCGTCTTGGCCCCTTTCGCTTCCGCAGCGGCCTTGAAAGCATGCACGGTGCTGCGGCCCATCTCGTAGTCCGGCCCAAGATAAAAAACCTTTGCGTCCGGCTTGGCCTTGCTCAGCCACTCGGCCAGGGCCACCGACTGCTGGCCGGCCTTGGCGTTGACCCGAAACACGTTGGGAGAACATTTGTCTCCGGTGATCGCGTCGGAAAAAGAAACAGTGGTTGCCATCAGGCGGTCATTGCGCTCGGCCACCTGGCCTACCGCCAGTGTCGAGGCGGAACTCACCGTGCCGGTCAGGAAATCCACCTTCGATACCTGAAACAGCTTTTCAGCCTTGGGCGTGGCGACCGCGGGGTTGGCCTCTTCGTCTTCAAAGAACAACTCGACTTTACGCCCCATGATGCCGCCGGCATCGTTTATTTCTTTGGTGGCCAGCTCGATACCCCAGCGAACCTGCTGGCCAAGGCTGGCATACGTGCCGGACAGGGGCGTCAATACGCCGATCTTTATCGGCTCGGCGGGCTGGGCCGCGGCAATGCCCGAGAATCCAGCCGCCAGCGCCGTCAAAAGCACGCGGCAAAATAGTTGTGAACTGTTCATACTGTCTCCTGTTGTTGGAGTCAAAGTATTTCAACCCACGGTGGCTCCCGCGGGCGTTCTTCAACAGCTAGTCGGGGTCAGATTCACTGGCCACCAGCTTGCGGCGCAGCAGCTTGCCAACGGGGGACCGAGGCACCTCGCGCACGAACACATAAGATCGAGGCCGCTTGAAATTGGCCAGGCCTGAAGAGCGGCAATGGTTATCCAGCTCTTCTTCCGTCACCGCGGCGATCCGTTTGATGAACGCGGTAACCTTCTGGCCCCAGCGGGGATCGGAAAGACCAACCACCGCCACCTCATCGACCGCGGGGTGCAATGAAAGCAGGCTTTCTATCTCGATGGGCGAAATGTTTTCGCCGCCGCTGATGATCATGTCGTCCGTTCTGCCGGACACGAAAAGGTCGCCATCACCATCGACATAACCGGTATCGCCGGTAAAGTACCAGCCCGCGCGCAAGGCCTTGGCATCGGCGTCGGGCCGGTTCCAATAGCCTTCGAACGACTCATCGCCGGTCAGGTCGGCAATGATTTCTCCTTCTTCATGAGGGGGAACGATGCGATCGGGATCGCCCGAGTTCATTTGAACGACCCGGATGCGCTGGTTGATGCCCGCCTTGCCGGCGCTGCCCGGCTTTTTCGCGGCCTCCTGGTCGATCGTGAAGGTATAGACCTCTGACGAGCCGTAATGATTGACGAACAACTCAGGCAAAAACACGGCAACCAGCTTCTGCATCAGGTCCTGGTTCATGGAGGCGCCGGCAAAGCCCAATTTGCGCACGGACGATAAATCCGTATGCGCGCAATCCGGATGGGCTACGACATCGTGATAAAGAGTCGGAACAAGGTACAGGTTCGTAATGCGCTCGGCCTCGATGGCGCGCAAGACAGACGCCGGATCGAATTTCGGGACACAGACAAAACATCCATCGATCAAGGCCATGGCCAGCAACGAGCGCACGCCCATCGTGTGATAAAGCGGCATGACGCCCAGCGTGCGCTCGCCACGCCGATACAGGTTCTGGGCAACGTGAGCCAACGCGGCGGATCGTTCATGGCGATGGCGGCGAGGAACACCCTTGGGTTTTCCCGTGGTGCCCGAGGTATACAACATCAACGACCAGTCATCAGCGCAGGCATCAAGCGGATTCTCCAGCGCCGGAGCCTGCAGCAACTCATCGAAGCCATGCGCGTCGCCGGCCTGCGTTCCAACAGCGACGCGGGACAGGCGGTGCGCAAGCGCCGATTCCGCAACCGCCTGCATTGAAACGTCCTGAAAGGCGATCAACGTAGCGCCGGAATCCTCGATGCAATAGTCGATTTCCTCCGGCTTGGCCCGCCAGTTCAAGGGCGTGACAATCACGCCAAGGAATTGGCAAGCCCAATGCAGGGTTGCCATTTCCCACCGGTTCTGTAAAACCAGGATCATGTGATCGCCCTTCCTGGCCCCCAGGCTCCGCAATCCAGCGGCAACGCTCCGGATGCGCCCGCCCCATTCGGCATAGCTGAGCTGGACGTCGCCGTCCACGATAGCAACAGCGTGAGGACTACGTTCCTCCGCCGCCAGGAAGCTTCTCCCCAAATCAAGCATTTTTGTCTTCCAC
>JBEBXF010000007.1:0-26119 GCA_040391725.1 Eoetvoesiella caeni
CGTACGCGGTTTTCGCAATGCTCGAGGGTGTCGGCACAAAACGCTGGTCGAGCACGCCAAAAGTGCCCAGCAACTGCCAGATCAACAACAGGATAACAGGCGACAAAACACCGATTATCCTCTCTTGCGCGGCTATGCTGATGCGTTGGGGTTTATCTTTTCTCATGAATCAGCTCTCCGAGTGTTGCGCTTTGCGGATATCGGCTTCGAGCATAGACCAAATATGGTGCGCCATATCGGCATACCCCGGCTCTGCCTGGATATCGAACGTATCGCGAGGCCGCGGAAAAGGCACGTCGATAATTTCCGATATACGCCCCGGAGCGCTGCCCATGATAGCTATGCGATCCCCTAGAAATATGGCTTCGTCGATGCTATGCGTGATGTAGACCACACTTTTCTTGTTTTCTTCCCATATCTGGACAAGCTCACGCTGCAGCATGATCTTGTTCTGAGCGTCCAGCGCCGCGAACGGCTCGTCCATCAACAAAACTTCGGGATTGTTCACAAAAGCCCTTACCAGGCTGACGCGCTGGCGCATGCCACCCGACAACTGCGACGGATAATAGTCCTCGAAAGCAGCCAGGCCGACTTTCTGTAGAAACGAGCGGACCAGCTCGTTGCGTCTTGCCAAGGGAACTCCGGCCATCTCCAAGCCAAAACCGGCGTTCTGAAGCACCGTCATCCACGGAAACAGAGCATGCTCCTGGAACACCATGGACGTCACCGCCCTGGATCGGTCGTCATGGCGGATGCTGATGTTCCCGGAGGTATAGGTTTCCAGGTCGGCCATTATCCGCAACAACGTGCTTTTTCCGCACCCGCTGGGGCCGACAATGCAAAGAAACTCGCCGTCGTCCACGTTGACACTAATATTGTCCAGAACCTTGACGCCCCCTCCCTTTTTTGTCCAAAACGTTTTATCAAGGTTCTCTATCTTAATTTTCATGTTGACACGCCTATTTCGATTGCAGCGCCGCGCGAACGAAGTTGATTATCGCCAGCGCAAGGCCCCCCGATTTACGTCTTACTTGGCATCGAGCGTCGCCAGAGCCTCTTTCAGGTAAGAAGTGTCGATGAACGTATCGGGAGCGAGAAGAGGATTGGATTTGGACTTTGACTTGATATAGCCTCGGGATAGGTAATATTGCTGCTGCCTCATGAGGCTGCTGGTGTTCAGCGCGGCATCCGGAGGAATATCCGGTAAAACGGCCTTCTTGATAACCTGGGGATCAAGCTTCGTGTACTTCTGGATAATGGCCAGGTTCTCGGGGGTGTAAAAGCCGTTTTTCCGCAAGTCGCGTGCACCCATCAAGTAGCCTATCAAGAAATTCTCGACCACTTCGGGATGCGCTTTCGCATAGTCTCTTGTGGTTTTGATCGTCAGCATTTGTTCGCCAAGGTCGTGGTGTGTCGACAAGCGGACAATGTCTCCACGCTGCTCCGATAGCGTTGCAAACGGCTCCGCCAGCAGGGCCGCTTCAATCGCCTTGGTGGAAAAGCCTTCGACCATCTGGGAAAACCCCATGGGAGTCACCAGGTGCAGATCGGAAACGGTCAGCTTGGCTTTTGCCAAAGCCAGGCTTAGCAGATATTCGGCAATGCCGCCTGGCGCCAGATTGGCAACGCGGCGCCCTTTCAACTGCGCAATGCTGGTGATGCTGCCCGAATCATACAAGTCTTTTCGGACTACGATGGGATTATTGGACTCATCGCGCCCATTCAAGGCCAATGATCCGATCAGCACAAGCGGCATGCCGCGATGCAGACTATTGAAGAAGGCGGAATCCGCCGACCCGCCCGAAAACTCTATAGTTTGGCCAGCCACCTGGTACGTGGTGTCGCCGCCCCGCACAATGCTGAGCCGGACGTCCAAGCCCCGGCTTGCAAAATATCCTTTCTCGACAGCCACATACAGGCCCGCATAGCCAAACGACGGCACATGGGTCATATTGACCTGCACTTTCTGGGGCAGCGGCAGCACCTTGCCCGATGCCAGCATGGGTGCAAACGACAAGACGGCGAACAACGCCCCCAGACTGGCAGAGCGGAATTTTTTCATAACGCATATATGCATGTTAGTCTCCTCTATTCGAATTCAAGATCTGAGCGTCTTCTGGTTATGGCGGGAACTACAATGTTCCACGTGCGATGATGGGCCAGATATCCGTGATCTTGCCCTCTTCGATAATGTGATAACAATCATGAAGATTGATTGTCGGATCGCAATGCGGCGTCACGAGATCGACGTACTCTCCCACAAGGTGCGAAGAGGCGGCCCCGCTGCCGCCCAGTACGATGCGTCCGAACTCATCCCCATAAAGCTCATACCGATCGTCATGGTCGCTCGGCATATTGATTTTCGCCAGAGGCCCATCGGTGGCAAAGCTCTTGAATCCGGCATTGATGGTGAGCTGCCCCGGAACTTTATTGTTGACGACACTGGTACGTAATAACAGGGAAGTTTTGTAGGGATTGTCGCCAGCCTGAAAAAGCTGGACTTCGTTGTACTCCACATCCATGAAAATGTAGGAACCGGCCTGCGATTCGGTAAAAATACCTCGTTCCGCATCAATGCCGAATGTCCCGGTGCCGCCGCCGCTGATAATATCCGGCCCCAGGCCGGCCTGCCTCAATGCGTCCAGTACGCTCTGCAGAAAATCGAGCTGTCTGCCATAGACCTTGCGGCGTTCAGCATAGCTATTGATGTGCTGGACCATACCCGAATAACCCTGAACACCCGCGTAGCGAAAGCAGCCGGACTGCCGGATCGACCGCGCCAGATCAATGGCCGCCTGAGCACTAGTGACGCCGGTGCGGCCCATGCCGATATCGATGTCCACCAAAACGGGCAGCGGCCGCGTGGCGTTGGCCAGCGCCACTTTCCACCGGGACAACTGATCGGGATGATCGACGGCGATCATCAGGTCTGCACCGTCCATATGCAAAGCCGCCAACCGTTCGAAATGTCGGCTCTGGCCCACTGGCGTGGTCAAATGGATCGGGCCAATACCCCCGTGCGCCATGGCCATCACCTCGTGGGGAGTGGCGCAGCAGATGCCCACGGCGCCCGCAGCCAATTGTTCCTGCGCAATCTCCGCGCATTTGTGTGTCTTGGCATGGGGACGCAGCTTCATCCCATGCCGCGAGCATTCGGCCGCCAAATACCTGATGTTTTCCCGCATCGCCTGCAGATCTAGCAGCAAGGCCGGTGTCGTAACCCGCATCGCCCCATCCGCCACACCGATCAGATCCGCATTGACCGGAATCCAGGTCTTCGTTTTCATGGCCGGCTCTCCCCTGGACGTTCGTACACAGTCTCCCCACCCACGACGACGAAGTCGGCTGTGATGTCCTTGATTTCCTCTTCCGGAACGGTCAGAAGATTCTTGTCCAGGCATGCGAAGTCGGCCAGCTTGCCCGGCTCCAGCGAGCCTTTCACTTTCTCGTCGAACGTGATGTATGCGCCATGGATCGTCGCGGCCCTCAAAGCATCCTGCCGGCTGATCTTTTCCGAAGGCGCGATGACTCGTCCCTCGGTACGCTCCAGTCGGGCAATGCTATGCCATATGGGGTGAAACAACGATACGGGGACGTTGTCAGTGGCCAGGCAGAAGGGCACCCCAGCCGCCTGTAGACTGGCCAATGGGGAAATGGTGGTTTCATTACCTGGTCCGACGGATTCCATCATTTTGGCGCCAGTGCGCCAAATATACCGATTGGTGTGGGTCGTGACGACCAATCCCAAGTCCCGTATGCGTGAAATCTGCTCCTTGGTCAGCACGCTTAGATGTCCGATAATCCACCGCTGATCCCGAATGGGCACGATGCGGTCGACCTCTTCATACAGATCCAGGATATCCGGAGTCAAAGCAGCGCACCGGATATTATTGCGCGCGGCCTCTATCAAGACCGACTTCAAATGTTCGCGAGGGAGGCCCGCATCGAAATAGAAGCCCGCCCAGCCGGTATAGGGGTTGGCCGACGCGCGCAGGCTATTTTCCAGCGGAGACCGCGGGCCGTCGCCATCTTGCTCCAGCAACGCGTACAGTCCCGCCACACGCAAATAATCGTCGCCGACGCCATGTCCGCCAAGCCAGCCTCCCCAGGTTGCAAGCAATTGCTCGGGCGGCGTACCGCTGGCGGAGCTCCAGGACGGGCTGAACAGCAGGTTGGTGCGCACAGTTAGCCGGCCTTGGTCGCGCAGGTTGCCATAGGCCGCAATCAGCTCGCCGGCGGCGCCATGCTCCTCAAAGATGCTAGTGGTGCCGAACGAGTTGTAAATGGAGGCTGCGCGGGCTATGGCCTCGACCCTCTGCTGCCGGCTGAAGCGTCCCGCCTCGCGCATCAAGGTCAGCTCCACAATGCTCATGAAAGTATGCTCGACGAATATCCCTGTAGGTTCGCCACCGCCGTCTTTTTCGATGCTGACCGACGGCGCGGGGGAAACCGTGGTCCGGCCGACACCGCAACGCTCCAAAGCCAGGGAATTGGCGATCGAAACCAGCGGCAGGCTATGGCGCCAGAAACCCCAGATTGGCCGGATATAGACCGGATTGCGAGGCGAGACCTGATCCAGATCCTGGCGTGTGGGCCAGCGGCCCTCTTTCAGTTGGCTGACAGGATCCCAATACGAAGGGGGGTCGCCAATGGGCATGGTGACTATCCACTCGCCCGGTTCGGCCTGATTGACCAGTGCTTCGATACGTCCAAGAATATCGTCAATGGATCGCGCCCCCGCCAAGCTGGGGTAGACGCCTTTCAAGCCTTCGCGATCCATATGCGCATGCGCGTCGATAAGTCCTGGAACCACGGTTCTTCCGCCCAGATCGACAACCCGGGCCGCTTTATCGGCCAGCCCCTGCAACTCCTGATCCGAGCCTATCGCCAGAATTTTGTCGCCGCAAGTCGCCAACGCCGTGCAAATGGAAAAATGGTCGTCCACAGTCACGATATGGCCATTGCGGAACACCTTTATGCCGTTTTCCGGCTGATTCTTGTTAATCAATTTATTGACCTCCCGCATAGGCATCGCGCCGATTATCTGCAACTGCCGTCAATTCCATGTTTTCTCCTATGTGAATGCACTCCGCTGAGCCAAAGAAAAAGCGGTGTTCCGGGCCCGCCGCACGCACAGGCAAGCCCGCGGAGTTCAACTGCCGGATTATCGAGGGCGATATCCCCGGCTCAGCAAGCAGATTCCCCTGTAAATCCAGTGACCAGCGGGCGCTGCGCGTGGCCTGTTCCAAAGTCAGGCCGTAATCGACCAAGCCGGTCAATATCTGGACAAGCGTGATGGTCTGGCCCGTCCCGCCGGGGGTGGTCAGAAGCAGCCGCAGCCTGCCATCCTGCAATGCCATGGCTGGACTGAGCGTATGCGCCGGCCGCTTGCCCGGCCCCGCAAAATTCAGATCGGCCGGGTTGGTGGAAAACCCCAGCAACCGATTGTTCAGCACGATGCCGCTGCTTGCGTCGCCGACATGGCTGCCGAACGGCGTAAAAATGCTTTGTATGATGGTGATTCCATTGCCATGCTTGTCGGCGATTGATATCAACGCGGTTCCATGCGAGGGCGGTAACGAATCCGTACCGGACCCGGAGTCCAACGGGCTCGTCAGCGCGGCGCGCAACTGCTCGACCAGAACCGGCGGCGGCATCTGCGGGTAGGCGGCCTCCACGATCCGTGGATCGGCCAACAAGGGAGCTCCCACGGCAATCGCCTGGCGCGCGGCGGTCATCAACAACCGCAGACGCTCAGCCGAATCGAAATCGCATCGGCCCAACGATATTGAAGACAAAGCCGCCAGCTGCAACAGCATGAGTAAGCCATACGAGTTGGGTGGTGGCACGCATATATCAAGGCCGCGATAACGGAATTGCGCGGGCACCGCCCAAACAGGTTCATAGGCAGCCAGATCGCCCTGCGAAAGTACGCCACCGAGCTCGGCCACCACCTTGCACAGGCTCTGACCCAGCTCACCACGGTACAACGCTCTGGCCCCCTCTCTGGCCAGCAGGTCGAAGGTATCAGCCAGCCAAGGCTGTATCAGGACGCGTGCCGATGCGGGCCGGGCTTCGGGCGACAAGAATAGCCGCCGGCAACCCGGGTCGGCATCCAACTGCTTCCGGTGACTGTCCAGAGCCTTTGCAAAGTCATCGGCAATCTCGACACCGCGCCGAGCGGCAGAAATGGCGGGGCTGAAAAGTTCGCGCCAGGGACGGGAGCCAAAACGCCGATGGAGTGCCTCCCAGGCCCCGACCATGCCGGGTACCGAACAACTTAACGCACCACCCGCCAATTGCTCGGCGGATACATTCGCGGGCAAGCCGCCAGGTGAGCGTCCGGTTCCGTTCAAGCTGTGCGACTTTCCATCCTGGTGCAGCAGGATGAAGCAATCACCCCCTACACCGCAGGCATGAGGCAACACACCGCACAGCACTGCGGCGCCCGCAATGGCGGCATCGACGATATTCCCTTGATCCTGCAGTACATCGAGCGCGGTACGCGTCGCAGTTTCATGTCCCGACACCACGACATAATCCCTGCCGCCGACAGACTGTACGAGTTTACGCGTGACTGTTCCGTTCATTTTTTTGCAAAACCCTTCTTTCGTTCCGGCACCTGCCCCTGTACCATCCGAGAGATAACCATCGGTTGTATCTCACTGATTGCTGACGAGTCTATCGAATGGATTTTGTCCCAACAAGGCCAAAAAGAGTAAACCAATGAACCAAAAGTTATCACTCAACTTTCATCATCTACAGCATTTCCTGGCGATAGCGGATCATGGTAGCCTGCGCGCCGCAGCCCAGCGCCTGGGACTTTCGCAACCCGCTCTTTCCAAATCGCTGAGAGCTCTTGAGAGCGCGCTCGGGGCCCCCTTAATTCAACGCAATCCCCGCGGCACCAGCTTGACACCCGTGGGGGAATTGTTTCTTTCACGCGCCAGGCTGATCGAAAACGAAATCATCCGAACCACGCACGAAATACAGGCCTTATCCGGATCGCATGTCAACCATGTAACGATCGGTGCATCGGCCATCCCGTCGATTCTTATCGTTCCCAAAGCGGTAGCCCGCTTCAGGCAGCAACATCCGGGCGTCGAGCTGGATCTGATCGGCGGGATGCCCAGCTTGCTGCTGCCACGCCTGATCGACGGCTCACTCGACTTCATCGTGGGGCCTCGCTCCACCGAGCCTATTCCCGACTCGGTCGAAACGACACCCTTGATGAAGCTTCGGGTCAACATCGTGGTCAGGAAAGGCCATCCTCTGGAATGCCTGAAATCCCTGTCTGACTTCGCGCAAGCTCAGTGGGTCGTCAGCTCGAACTCGTCCTACGCGAGAGAAAAGATCCAATCGATACTTCGCGGACGGAGCCTGAGCAACCCAATGCCCTATATCCGGGTGGACTCCCTGTTTGCCTTGCTGTCATTCATAAAGAACACAGACTTTATCGGGATCGTCCCGTACATAGAAAATTCCACGGATCTGTATGGCCGGGATATATCGGTACTGAAAATAGACGAAATGGACATGTTTGAAGAATATCAATTATTCTTCAGAAGGAATTACGTCAAATCCCAGCTCTCAATGCACCTGATTGCCTCGCTGCAAGCTGAAGCCCAGCTCTACTCTCAAGTTGAAGCTCATACAGATCGATCCCCGACTTAAGGCATATTGCGCCTGTTCGAACCGGGCGCAACACACTATCGCGCCGGCTACTCCTCCAGATTCACCAGTATCTTCCCGGCGACGCCGCCTTCGTCGAGCAATCGGTGCGCATCGCCGATCCGCGACAGCGGCACGGTCTCGCCGATCAATGGCGAAAGGCTGCCGCTGTTCAGGAAGGATACGGCCGCCCGGGCTCCCGCCATGGTTCCCAGGCTGTAGCCCATGATGTTCAACTGCTTGATGATCATGATGACCGCATCGGTTTTCAGTGTCTGGCCGGTCGTCAGCCCTGCGTTCACGATTCGCGCACCGGCGCCGGCAAGCAGCATGGAACGCTCCCACGTGGCCGCGCCGGTATGCTCCACCACGACGCTGGCGCCCACGCCGTGGGTGGCTTCCATGACCTGGGCGACGATGTCGTCCTTGTGGTGATCCAGCACCAGCCCCGACGTTCTTTGCCGTAGTATGTCGAGCTTGTGCGGCTGGCCGGCCGTGGTGATGATTTTTGCATTGACCAGTTTCGCGATGTCCACGGCAGCGCTACCGACACCGCTCGTTCCGGCCCAGATGAACACGGTATCTTCCGGCGTGAGCCTGGCCCGATTGATGAGCATTTCCCAGGCGGTTATATAGGTGTTGGCAAAACATGCCGCCGCATCGGCGCTTACCGATTTTTCCAGACGTATCGCCTGGCCCTCGGGAACCCTGGCGTATTGCGCGTAAGAGCCGTTGGCGATG
The DNA here is from genome assembly GCA_040391725.1 of Eoetvoesiella caeni. Lineage (GTDB taxonomy): Bacteria > Pseudomonadota > Gammaproteobacteria > Burkholderiales > Burkholderiaceae_B > Eoetvoesia > Eoetvoesia caeni_A. Next base: position 8,413 of record JBEBXF010000007.1, read on the forward strand.
TCCACGTTCATGCAGTATTGCGGCCGCTGGCCCCGGCAGGCGTAACAGTGCCCGCAGGCGAATTGCGGATTGGCCACGATACGGTCGCCCACGGCAAACTGCGTGACGTCCTTGCCTGCTTCAACGACTTCGCCGGAGAAATCCACGCCAAGAATGGCGGGCAGCTCGATTTGAAACGTGTCGTCGGAAAGCCCTTTCCGTATCCAGACATCGCGATGATTGGCCGACGTACGTGTTTGCCGGATAAGAAGGTCAGTGGGGCCAGGCGCTGGAATGGGAACGTCGTCCTCAACCTGAAATACCTCGGGGCCGCCATGTTTGTAGATTCTTGCTGCTCGCATTACGGTTGCGCTCCTATGCCTTTTCCGGGTCTGAAAATGCGCCGACCAGGCCGTCACGGCGATTGTCGCGTGCGGCCTGGCTCAGGTATGGCGGCTTACGAAGGAAGCCGGACGGTTACTTCGATTTCGATCAACAATCCGGGCACCGCCAGCCCGGTCACCCCGATAATCGTCTGGGCCGGATGATTCTTGCCGCCCTGGATTTCTTCAATGGCCGCGGTCATGACTTCGTACTCGGTGGGGTGCAAGGTATAGATCGTGCGGCGGACGACGTCGTCCCACGTAGCGTTCACTGCCTTCAGCGCCACCCCGATATTGCGCATGGCCGCCTTGGTCTGCTCCCCCAGGTCGTCGCCCCCTATGATGGAAAAATCCGGCGCCAAGGCGACCTGGCCCGCAAAATAGGCAATGGTCCCCGGCTCGGCAACGGTAATGTGGCTGAAGCCGGGCGCCGGATGCAGGCTGGGGGGGTTGATTAATTTTCGTGACATACGAGCCTCCTTGATGGCGTGGTAAACATTCAGGGTTTGATGCTGGCAGCAGTATCTGCCGCCTTTATTGCCTTTCATGAGTCAGATAACTGGCGGCATATAAACTGTCCACCATGTCCGGCCCGCGAGGGAATTCCGCCACAATGGCTCCGTCGCGCACGACCAGCACTCGATCCGAGCATCCGGCTACCTCCTCGATGTCCGAGGACACATAGAGCACGGCCGTTCCATTGGCGGCGGCTTTGCGTATCAGCGCAACGAGATCGCGCCGCGTCATTTCGTCCACACCTTCGGTGGGTTCATGCAGCAGCAAGACTTTCGGATTGTCCTCGAGGACACGGGCAAGCAATACTTTTTGCTGGTTTCCACCGCTTAGCGTGGAGATTGGCACATCGGGGTGCGGAGCGACGACCTGGAAGCCGCGGCATACCTCGCCTGCCCATGCCTGTTCGCGGCGCTTGGAGATCAGACGGGCCAACGTGTGCCGTGCGCGAGCCAAGGGCGAGAGGTTTTCGCGGACACTGGCTTGCAGCAGTATCCCCTGCTCCAGCCGCTCGGCGGGCACCAGGCCAATACCGTGGCGGCGGCTTGCATGGGTGCCTGTGCGCGGTATCCGCCGCCCCGACACCATCACCTTGGCGCTGCCGGCATACTCCGCACCGGCAATCAGATAAGGAACCTCCTCGTAGCCCGCGCCGGGAGCGCCGGTCAGCCCGACAATCTCGCCGGCGCCGATCGTGATCTCGCGTTCGCAAGAAAAACGATCCCCGTACATATCGGATACCCTGAGAATCGTGTCGTTGCGGGAAGTATCCGCCAATGGCCGCACCTCGCTTTTCTGGTGGGAGGCCGCCACCTGGCGCCCGCTGGCCAGCTCCAGCAGCTTCTCCTCGGTGATTCCGGCAACCTCCACGACACCGGAGACTCGGCCATTCATCAATACCGTGGCGCGATTGGCGGCCTGGAGAACCTCGAGCATATGGTGCGTCACGATAAGCACGCCTCCTCCCTGCTTCGCCACCAGGCTTGCCGTCCCCAATACCTTGTCGGCATCGCGGCCCCGCAGCCTTGCCGTGGCTTCATCGAGAATGAGCAAGTCCAGGGATCCATGCGGCGCGGCGCTCTTCAAGGCCCTTGCAATCGCCACAATGGTCTGGTTTGCCGGCGACAAATCGCGCACTAACGCCTCCGCCCCGAACTCGGCCGCCAGCGACGCGAGTATCGGCTCGACGATCCGGCGCTCCGCGGCCCAATCTATGGCGCCGAACCGGGCAGGCTGATACTTCGACATGCAGCAATTTTCAAGCACGGTCGCATCGAAGCACAACCCCAGGTCCTGGTGCACCACGCCAACCTGGGCGGGCCGGCCATCACGGCCGACGATGGTTACGGATCCGCGATCGAGGCTGACCACCCCGCTGATGATCTTGACCAGGGTAGACTTCCCCGACCCGTTGTGGCCAAGCAATGCATGCACCTCGCCCCGCAAAATCTCAAGAGAAACATTTTGCAGGGCAAGAGTATGCCCAAACCGCTTTTCCGCTTGCCGCACATTCAAAACAGCTCGGCAAGCCGCCTGCGACGCGGACCCGATGTCCATTTACTGCAAGCCCCACAGCTTCAGGAACCCCTGCTTGTAGTCGTCGCCAAAAAGCGCTGTCGACAGGGCAGTCGACGATGAGGTATCGACATTCTGCAAATCCTTCGTCGCTACGTACCGCACCGGCGAAACCGGATTCGCCGGCTCCTGCTTGAGCATGCCGCGCATAGCCTGATCCACGACCGCCCAACCGATCCACTCGTTATCCTGCGCCGTATTGGCCGCGTAGATATCGCCTTTCTTTACCAGCGCCTGCGCGGCCGGCGTGCCGTTGAACGACGCGATATGCACTCTTCCTGTCGCTCCGGCCTGCTGGACCCCGGCCGCCGCGAAAATACCCATATCGCTGTAGATCGGCAGCAGATAGTTGACATCAGGGTGGCTGCGCACGATCGTCGTGGTCAGTCCGGTGATGGCCGTCGACCACTCCGCCAACGGTGTATCGGTGATTTGCACGATCGAGCAGGTGGCGCATTTGGCCAAGGTGTCCTTCATTCCTTTGACAATGGTCGGCGATGCGCTGACCTCGGACGTATTCATGATCACGACGTGGGCGTGCCCATTGGTATTGACGATTGCGGCCGCCGCCGACAACTGCCCCGTCAGATACGAATCCGGCGCGACATTGCCATAGGTGTTCGGATCCGAGCCCTGGCCGGGCACACCAACGACCGGCGGCGAGTTGATGGCCTCGACGGTTGGAATGCCCTTGTCCCTGGCCGCCTTGATCTGGTTGGCAATAATCTTGACGACATCCCCGTCGTTCACGATGGCGCTCGCCCCGTTGTTGATGGCTTCCTGAAAGCCTTGCTGCATTCTGACGGGTGAACTCTTGGCATCGAAGACTGTCGTTTTCAAGCCCGCCTTGGCGGCCGCCTCTTTAACCGCCTCGGCAACGCCGATGATGGCTCCGATGCGGGCATCGACCACTTGAATGGCAATGGTCTTGCCCTTCAACGAGGAGATGTCCAGGGGCGGGCCGGGCGGGGCGAACTTGGGTTTGGCCGAATGCTCTTCGATCAGTTGCCGCATTTGCGCGACAACGTCGGAAGCCGCGGCTGGTGTGGCCGAGGCCCCCGGGGCGGCGGGCGCCGCGGATGCGCTGCCAAGGACAAACACCCCTGCACACACGAACACGGCGGCCACCGTACTTGCAACGGCCTTTCTTTTTCCGGGCAATATCACGATCTCACTCCTTATTCAAAGCCGCACATACGTTCACTCTGTGAATGCACGGCGTATTCAATGGCGCGAACTTCGCGCGAATATCTCAGCAAAGGCAACGGCAAGAATCAGCACCGCACCTTCAAATACATTCACCACCCAGCTCTGCAGGCCGAGAAACTGCAGTCCTGTCGTGCCAACAGCAAGAAAATAGACCGCCCATATCGTCCCCCAGACGTTGAAGCGCCCGGGTGTAAAGGCAGTTGATCCAAGAAACACTGCCGCATAGGCCGGCAGAAGAAAAGCGTTGGCGATCGTCGGCGAAGCCGCGGCCGTCTGGCCGCTAAGGACGATACCCGCCAGCGCCGACAACACGGAGGCAAGGATCAGCGACACCGTTCGTATCCGGTTCGTACGTATACCCGCCAGCATGGCCGCCTTGCGGGCATTGCCGGTGAAGAACATGCTGCGGCCCACCGGCATGAAACCCAACGCAATGTAGAAGCACACTCCGATGACGATCATGTAGATGAACGACAGCTGCACCCCGTGCAACTGCGTCTGGAAGACGGCTGTGAAGCCATCCGGAAGACCGCCTATCGTCATCGAGCCGAACGCTCCGACCGCAAGCCCCGTTACCAAAGTGCCCATGCCAAGGGTGACGATGAACGAGTTGATGCCCAGTTTCACCACGAACAGGGCATTGACGGCGCCCACGGCCACGGAAAGCACCAGTGCAACCAAGCACGCCGCCACAGGATCCATGCCGGCATTCGTCGTAAAGTAGGCAACCGCGCTTGCCGACATCCCCATGACCGACGCCACGGACAAGTCGAACTCGCCGACAAGCAGTGCAATCGTGACTCCGATGGCCAAAATCACGAGAGCGGCCTGAGTGCTGAGTATGGTCGTCAGGTTGCCGATCGTGAAGAACGTCGCAGGCTGCAGGGCCGAGAAAACGGCGATGACGACAACAAGCGCGATCAGTAGGGCGTAACGCTGTATCGAAGGCGCGGCATGCGCCCGTCGGCGCTTGGAATCCGCCACTGCCGGAGTTTCAGATGTATCGGTGCTCACCGTTGCCTCATTCCTTTGGGGTAATGCCATGCCGCTCTTCCCGGGTATTCTTTCTTATCGATATTCCAGGGTTATCTTGCCGATTATTTTTCCAGCCTCCATCAACTCATGGGCCTGCACAATTTCCTCGAGTGGCAAGGCTCGTCCGATCAAGGGCTTGAAATAGCCCGAATTCAAGTGCCTGACGCTGTCCGAAAGGTCTTTCATCGTGCCCAGCCTCGAACCGAAGATCCTGATCTGCTTCACAAATGCATAAGTAATGTCCATGGCGACTTCGTCGCCGCTTGTCGCGCCGGCCGTCACGATCGTGCCGCCGAAAGCGCAAAGCTCGAGCGTTCGTTGCCAGCTCGCCTTGCCCACGTGTTCGAACACAATGGATGCTCCCTTGCCCTCGGTGAAATCCATGACCCGCTTCACCATGTCGGGCTTGTAGTGGTCGACGATCAAATCGGGGTGGTAGGCCTTCAGCATTTCGAGTTTTTCTTCGGTTCCCGCGCTGGCGATGACCCTGGCCCCCGCCAATTTCGCAATTTCGATGGCGGCGCTGCCCAAGCCGCTGGTTCCCGCCCAGACGAAGACCGTATCCGCGGGGCCGACGCCCACCTTTCCGACCAGCATCTGCCAGGCGGTGATGTAGCTGTTGGGAAATGCAGCGGCATGCGCAACAGGAACTTCTTTCGATATCTTGACGGCATTATTGGCGGAAATTACCGCATACTCAGCGTAACTGCCGTTATAAACGGTGAAATTCGGGCAGTATTGAAATTCGCCGCGTCGGCAATAATCGCATTTCCCGCAAGGGATATAGGGATTGGCGATTATGCGGTCTCCCGCCCTGAAAGCAGGATCAACACCTTCACCCGCCTCTTCAATCACACCGCATACATCCACGCCCAGCACGGTCGGCAGATCCACGTGATAAGCCGGGTGCGGATGCCCCTTGCGTATCCATACATCGCGATGATTCACCGAAGTGGAAAGCATTTTTATCAATAGCTCGCCTTTGCCTGGTTTTGGAACGGCAATCTCTTCCAGTTGCAGAACACTGGGATCGCCATGCTTTCTTATCAGGGCAGCCCTCATCAAAAACCTCCAACAGATACGGAATGCCGGCTATGCGGGATCGCCGGGAAACATGAGGTTGAGCATAGTGCACCTGTCCATGCAACGGCCGGCATGCACTGAAATTTCTGCACGCGACGGACGTCGCCTGCACTGCCTGGATAGGCGGTACTCTTCCCGCGCTACCCGCCTAGGTAGAAACCCTCACTAAACGGACAAGCTGCGCGTATTAGCATATGTACAGTTGCATCAATTGGACGCAATACGACGTGACACGAATTTGAGATGGGTTGCATGTACTCCGAAACTACACGCTTGCGCCGCGCAAAAAGCTATCACGACAACTTCATCTCGAACGATCTGGATGAAACCAAGCGGTACATCGGCCAGGCCATCAAGCCGCACGCGCTGACGCTGCTCGACCGCAGGCAGTCGCTGAATGTGAAAGTCGGCCGCACCCCGTTCGGCCGGCTGTCGTTCATGTATATCCACCACGGCGCGGACGTTCACGTCTACCCAGGAAAGCTTGAAACCCTTTTTCTCTTCCAGGTGCCGATCCACGCCAATAAGCAGGAAGTGCGCGTAGGCAGCTCCGTCATCCAGGTTTCTCCCGGCATCGCGTACGTGGTTTCGCCCACGCTCGACCTGGAGCTCAGGATGTCGAAGTATTGCGACAACGTGGTGCTGGCGGTCGAACGAAACGGGCTCGAGGAACTGCTCGAGCAACTTCTGCAGCGGCGCCTGGACAAGCCGCTGGAGTTCTCGCCCAGGGTCGACCTTGATCAATACGGCAGCCAGGAGTTGGTCAGGCTGATGTCGCACATGACGCGGCAGCTCAATCTGCCCTCGTCCAGCCTGCGGAATCCCATCATCCAGGCCCAGGCCGAATCGCTCTTGATGAGCACCATGCTCATCAACCTGGAACATAACTACCGCGACGAACTACTCAGCGAAACCGCAGCGCCCAAGCCCCACCACGTCAAGAAGGCGCAGGCCTACGTACTGGAAAACGCACAGAGCACGCTGACGCCGGAGGACATCGCCAGGGAAGCCTGCGTCAGCCTGAGATCCATCTACGCCGGCTTCCAGACCTACCTGCATTGCACGCCGATGGCTTACGTCAAGAACGTCAAGCTGGACAAAATAAACGAAGAGCTCAGGCAGAGCGATGCGGCAACCGTATCGGTTTCAGAGGTCGTATCGAAATACGGCATCTCCAGCCTGGGGAATTTTTCAGCCAGCTACCGCAGGCGCTTCGGCGAGCTTCCACGGGAAACCTTGCGGCGCAAGCGCTTCTAAGTCCTCGTTTCGGCGCCGGTTCGGTAATTCCTCAGTTGATCAACGAGCGGTCATATGCTTTACCGCGGCATCGCCGAATGATTGGATGTGAGCCGCCATCAATTCGCCGGCGCGCTTGACCCGCCCCTCGGCGATCGCTTTGGCAATCGCTTGGTGCTCTTGTTCGGATTCCGATACGCGCTCGCCCTGAATGTGGCGGTCGGCACTGGCAAGATAGAAGTCGCAACGATCCCACATGCCGCCCGCTTGCGTGGCCACGTAGCTGGAATGCGCCATGTCATGCACGAGCCCGTGGAATTCCCGATTCAGCAAGAAGAAGCTCTGTGCTTGGCGCGCAAGGTCAACCTCCGCGGCGATGAGGCGGGCGGTGGCCTCCAGATTCGTGGTTAACGCATCCAGTTGCGCCTGCGTCCGGCGCGCGGCAGCCAGTTCGCATGAGAGCCCTTCGGTCACGGCGAACAATCGGAAAAAGTCCGCCACCTCTTCGGGCTCGACACTCGCCACCCAGCAACCCACTTGCGAAACAACGCGCAAAAAGCCTTCGGCAGCGAGACGATTGACCGCGGCAAGCACGGGCTGGCGGCTGGTCTGGATTTCCTCGACCAGCGCCGTGATGTCCAGGCGGGCTCCACTAGGAAGCGTGCCGGAGATGAGTTTTCTTTTGATCGCCTCGTAGGCAAGATTGGACCGCTTTGCCGGCTCCTTATTGTTGGTGCGGGTGTATGTAGACATTGCTCCTGGCTCTTTAGATCGGGCACTGCTGCCTGGCTCGCTTGAATGCCGGCCCAGTGGGACGGTGTTTTTCCACAATGATACCTATTGTGACGGATAGAGGTGGACCGCCCTATGGGTGGGAAAACCCTAATTCTAACATACTAAAATTCTAGTATTCTTTTGCCATTGCTGATGTACAACCTTTAACGGAGCAGTCTCATGTCGCTTTGGCCCGAAATGGCAGTTGGAGAATTTGCCCTCAAGACCGTCGACGCCGGTGGCGTGCGAACCCGCTTCCTCGAAGCTGGCCAGCGCAACGCGCCCGCGGTGGTTTTCATTCACGGCACCGGCGGACACCTGGAAACATTCAACCGGAACGTATTTGCGCATGCACAGCACTTCCGGGTGCTGGCGCTGGACATGGTCGGCCATGGCTTTTCATCGAAGCCGGATCATCCCTATGAAATCCGCCACTACGTCAAACACCTGGACGACTTCCTGACGGCGGTCGGCGTCGATCGCGCCCATGTGCATGGCGAGTCGCTGGGGGGATGGATAGCGGCCCAATACGCAATCGACCATCCCGAACGCGTCCATCGCCTGGTGCTCAACACAGCGGGCGGACTGAACACCGACGAGCAGGTGATGCAGCGCGTGTATAGCGTAACCATGAACGCGGTCCTCAATGCCTCGCTTGAAACCGTGCGCAAGCGCCTGGAATGGCTGGTGCATGATCCGAAGGATATTCCCGACGATCTGGTGGAGCTGCGGCACGCCATCTACACACAGCCGGGCTTTGAACGCGCCATGGAGAACATCCTGTGCCTGCAGTTCATGGATGTTCGCATGCGCAACGTGCTGACGGACGAGTCCCTGGCCAGGATCCGCGCGAAGACGCTGGTTATCTGGACGGATCACGATCCGACGGCGCCGGTCGCAACGGGCGAACGCTTCGTCAAGGCGATTCCCGATGCGCGGTTGGTCGTGTTGGATGGCTGCGCGCACTGGCCGCAATGGGAAGCGGCAACCCGCTTCAACGAGCTGCATATCGACTTCCTGCTCGGCCGCTGAACCGCAAACCACGGGATCAACCCATGTCCACAATGTTGGTATGCGCGGCGCACTCGCCTCTCATGAACTATCTACAGCCCGATGCCGAAGTCGCGCAGCCGATATTGGACACGCTGCGGGATCTATCGCGGCAAGTCGGCGAATTCGATCCCGAAACGGTGGTGATCTTCGGCCCTGACCACTTCGCAGGATTCTTCTATGACCTGATGCCGCCCTTCTGCGTGGGCGTGCGCGCGCAGGCGATGGGCGACTTCGACATCTCGGCCGACGGGCAGTCCTACCGCGTTCCAGAAGAACTGGCGCGCGACCTCGTGTCGTCTCTTCACTCGGCCGACGTCGACACGGCGCTGTCATACCGCATGCAGGCGGATCACGGCTTCGCGCAGACGCTGGAACAAGTCGCCGGCGGCGTGGGCCGCTATCCCACAATCCCGATCTTCATCAATTGCGCCGCGCCGCCGCTGCCGCCGATGGCGCGCGTGCGCCGGCTTGGAGAGGAAGTGGGGCGCTTTCTGGCTACGACCGATTGCCGCGTGCTGCTGATCGGCTCCGGCGGGCTGTCGCACGACCCGCCCATTCCAGACATGCGCACAGCGCCGCCTCCAGTCCAGGAAGTCCTGATCGCGGGACACAACGCGCCGCCCGAACGCATGCAGGCCAAGATCCAGCGCAACATCGACACGGCATGCGCGCTGGAGGCGGGCATGGAGGTGGCCTTGCCGTTAAACCCCCGATGGGACGCGCACTTCATGGATCTTCTGCTTGCCGGCGACCTGGACGCCGTGTCGCGCCTGGACATGGATGAGGCGCGCGCCGTGGCGGGTGTCGGCGTCAACGAAGTGCGCACTTGGCTGGCCGCCTTCGCCGCATTCGCGGCGATGGGCGCGAAAGGTCCATACCACCGCGCCTTGCGGCGCTACGCCGCGGTGCCGCTGTGGAATGCCGGATTCGGCATCATCGCGGTAACCAGCGACACCCACGCGGCTGCGGCCATCGGCAAGGAGGGAACATGAATCTCGGCTTGAAAGGCAAGACGGCACTCGTCTGCGCATCGAGCAAGGGCCTGGGCAAAGCCTGCGCCATGGCGCTCGCGGCCGAAGGCGCCGACGTCACCATCACCGGGCGCGACGCCGCGACCCTGGCCGCGGCGGGCGCGGACATTCGCGCACAGGCCCCGGCGGTTCGCGTGACCGAGGTCGCAAGCGACCTGAACACCCCAGCCGGCCGCGCCGCAATACTCGCCGCCTGCCCCGCTCCCGACATCCTCGTAACCAACAACGGCGGGACGCGCCCGGGCGATTTTCGCTCCTGGACCCGCGACGACTGGATCGCCGCGATCGACATGAACATGCTCGCCCCCATCGAAATGATCCGCGCTACGATCGATCCGATGATCGAACGCCGTTGGGGCCGGATCGTCAATATCACGTCCAGCACGGTGAAAGAGCCGCTCGAGCTGCTCGGCCTGTCCAATGGCGCACGCGCCGGCCTCACGGGTTTCGTTGCCGGCCTGGCGCGCACGGTGGCGCCGCAGGGCGTAACCATCAACAACCTGCTGCCGGGCCCTCACCAGACGGATCGCGTGACCGCCATCATGGCGGAGATGCCAATCGACGCCAGGCCCAAGCGTATCGGAAAGCCCCAAGACTTCGGCGCTGTTTGCGCCTTTCTCTGCAGCTCGCATACCGGCTTTATTACAGGACAGAACTGGCTGATCGACGGCGGTTCCTTCCCCGGCGCCTTCTAGGAGACTAGCGTGGATTCCCAAGACCCATTGATGCAGGCCTTCTTCGGAAAGCTTCAACAGATCGCCAACTACGACCCCGAACGCGACATGCCGGAGCGCCTGGAAGTGCACTCCGACGAGGCGCACTGGATCGATGAAAACATCACCCACAATCCAGGACGCATCGGCTGCCTCCCGGCCATACCCGCCAAGACCATCGAAATATTCCTGCAAGACATCCCGGCCGGCGGAACCTCCGATCTGCAGCGCCACACCCACGAGACAATCCATTACGTGCTGCAAGGAAAAGGCCATTCCGAAATCGGCCCGCAAGTCGTGAACTGGCGCGCCGGCAGCTTCGTCTACACCCCGGTATGGGTCTGGCACCGCCACTACAACGACGGCGACGGCACCGTGAAAATGCTGACCATCGAGGCGTCGCGTCTGCTCAGTGCCCTTGCGCTTGGCCGGCGCGAATCGGCCGGCCTGGTGAGTTACGCCGAATATATGGCGCAATCCGACGCACGCCGCGTCTGACAAGGCCATGCCATAACCATCGAGGTAAACCTGCATGTCCGGCCCATCGGAACAAAGAGACCGACAGCCGGTTCAGTCATCAAGCCCGCGACCCAGGGATTGGCGCCTGAAGTTTGAATCAATTCAAAAATATTAGGAGACATTTAATGAACCATCTTGAAAGCAGCACGATGCGCAAGGTGAATCGGCGCCTCGTGCCATTCCTCTTTATCGCTTATTTCATCAACTTCCTCGATCGCGTCAACGTCGGCTTCGCTGCGTTGAAGATGAATCAAGAACTGGGCTTCTCGCCTGCGGTGTATGGCCTGGGCGCCGGCATCTTCTTCATCGGCTACTTTATCTTCGAGGTTCCCAGCAACATGGCGCTACACCGGGTCGGCGCGCGGATCTGGCTCGCCCGCATCATGCTGACATGGGGTTTGGTCGCGATGGGCACGGCGCTTATCACCTCGGCGACGACTTTCTACCTCGCACGTTTCCTGCTCGGCGTGGCCGAGGCTGGTTTCGTGCCCGGCATTCTTCTGTACCTGTCCTACTGGTACCCGGAACGCCTGCGCGCAAGCGCTGTATCCAAGGTTTGGGCCGCTACCGCGATCGCCGTTGTCATCGGCTCTCCCGTCTCGGGGGCGCTGCTTTCCCTGTCGTGGTTCGACCTGTCTGGATGGAAGTGGATGTTCATCCTTGAAGGAATTCCGGCCGTGCTGCTGGGGCTCATCACGTACACCTGCCTGACAGACCGGCCGAAGAACGCCACCTGGCTCACGCCCGAAGAACAGCAATGGCTGCAAGGCGAACTTGAAGCGGACCAGCGCGCGAAGCAAGCCGTCAGTGTTTCTCGCCTCTCCGACGCGCTGCGCTCGCCCCGCGTCTGGCTTCTGTCCCTCACCTATGCCACCCTTGGCTGCGGTTTCTTCGGCCTGAACTTCTGGCTACCGCAGATCATCAAGCAGGCAAGCGGCGTCTCCAATCTTGCGGTGGGCTTCCTGAACGCGATCCCGTTTCTGTGCGCCGCCGTGGCCATGGTAGTCGTCGGCCGCTGGTCGGATCGCACAGGCCAGCGCCGCTGGCTGTACGTCGCCGGCGTACTGATAGGCGCCGCCTGCCTGACGCTAAGCGCGCTCTCCACCAATCCATTCCTCGCCCTTGCGCTGATGTGCGTGGCGATGGCAAGCATCTGGAGCGTCATCGCGGTGTTCTGGTCGCTGCCCGCCGCGTTCCTTAGCGGCGCCGGCGCGGCCTCGGGAATGGCGCTCATCAATTCCATAGGAGGATTGGGCGGGTTTGTCGGCCCGTACATGATAGGCTGGGTACGCAGCTCGAACTCCAACTACGTCGAGGCGCTCGTGCTGCTCTCGGGGATACTCGTCGTTAGCGCGCTGCTGGTGGCGTCGACCCGGCCGGCCTCCACCGCCACCGATCGGCTGCAGTAACTTGTTTTTTCCTCATTGGAGCCGTCGACGGTTGAGTTTTGTTCATGCATGACGGCCCGATAAATCGCTTGTCCAAACTCCAGCCACTCCCCTACATTAAGCTCGAACCGTTCGTTCTGGTTTTCCCGATGCCGCCGAAGAGTCAAACAAGGAGCATACGGAACCGACTTCTTAAGGAGAGAATAAGGTGGGACACATAGAGAAAAATGCTGGAGTGCGATTTTTTCAGCCGCGTCGCCTTGGTCACGTCAATCTATTCGTGAGCAGCTATGAGGGCGCCGCCGTTTTTTACCAAGACATCGTCGGTTTCGAGGAGGTCTATCGGCAGCCGGACAATCGCGCCAGCTTTGTCAGCAACGGCAACACATACCATGACCTGGGTCTTACCGACGTCACCAGCCATTATGCCCAGAAGGATCAAAAACCCGGACTCAACCACATTGCTTTCGAATTGGAAAACGAAGTGGAGCTTGTAAAGGGCTATCGTCAGGCCGTGGATGCCGGCATCGAGTTCGTTTCCGCGCAAGACCACGACGTCGCGCACTCGCTATACAAGCTCGACCCCGACGGCAATGCTGTCGAAGTGTATGCCGATGTGGTTGAAGACTGGCGCACCGCCCGCCATGGGGTTTTCGAGAAAGTCAAGCCGAAGTTCATCCCAGGGGTCACCAGCGAGCCGATCAGCGAAGCCCGCTATCCCAAGAACCCCGAAATCCACGTTGTGCCCAGCTCTGTGTTCCGGGCCAGGCGGGTCACGCATGCCGCCTTCGTCGCCGACGACTACGAAAAAATGTTCGACTACTACACGCAGGTCATTGGATTGACTCCATTCGCGGGCGGTCGAGAAGATTCATTCACCATCTTGTGCGGCTACTCCAGCACGGAAAGCCTTACTCTGTATCGAGGAATGGCCGGGGTAGCGTCCGGCATGCACCATGTTGGGATCGAGGTCAAAGACGAAAGCGAGCTCGATCGCGCACGCGGCAAACTCGCTGAAAAAGGCATTCCTCTGGAACGCGAAACCGACCATCCTGCTCGCCGCACCATTTGCATCCTGGATCCCGATGGCATTCGCCTGCAATTCTATGTGAATCGTCAATGGGACCCCGCGCATCTGAAAGGATTCACCGCGGAAGAAGCCCTTTATCTGCTGTAGCCTCACACACAGGCCAGCGTCTTTGATCGGGCAACCGGCAGTTTCTGTTCAGGCTGGAACGAGGTTCGCTTGAACTTCGCCGGCCTGCTCTTTTATCCAGGCACAAAACGCAGCGCACTGCGGTTCCTGGGTTCTGTCACCCAGCATCAACAGATAATATTCACCGGCGCTTGGGGTCTTTGACCTGATCGGCGCAAACAACTCCATCTCGTTGAGGCCCGCCAGCAAAATACTGGGCACCAAGGCAACGCCCTGGCCTTTTCGGGCCGCCTCGATGGCCATGAAAAAATGACCATATTCGGCTCTTTCCCTGGATGGATGCTCCTGCAAACCGTAAATACCTAGCCAATCACGCCATGCATGGGTTCGACTGGCTGTGTGGATCAAGGGGTAATGCAGCAAATCCTTGGGCTCGTTCAAGGGATGGGCGGGATCCACCAATTGGGGGGCAAGTACCGGAACCAGGACATCATCGAAAAGCAACTCGGCTTGCACACCCCGCCAGTTGGTAACCATATCGAGATCGATGCGGGGTTGGCGCGCCTCGTAGCTCTTGCCCGGCAACGCACCTACGCGGATTGCGACATCGGCCTCATTGGCCTGCAAATCTACCGCCTGGATCGATGTGAGAATGCGCGTCTCGATGTGCGGATACTGCTTGGTGAAGTTGTCCAGCCGGGACATCAACCAGAACGAGGCCACCGAGGGCAGCACGCTAATCGTAAGAATGGAATGCTGGCTTTGCCGCGTGCGGAAATTGACTGTCGCGCGCTCGACATGATCAAGCGCGAATTGAATTTCACGCAGATACATCTGCCCGGCCGAAGTCAGCTCGACACGCCGGGTAAGTCGTACAAAAAGCTTGGTGTCGAGGTATTCCTCGAGGGTGCGTATTTGCCGGCTGATTGCGCCTTGCGTGACGTGCAGTTCGTCGGCAGCCATGGAAAAACTACCCAACCGCCCTGCAGCTTCGAAAGCGTTTAAAGCAATCATGGAGGGCAATGCACGGCGCATGATTTCGTCCCGTTTTTTTATCCGTCGACCACCTGCCAGCAAACTACCGGTGAGTTTAACTCATGCATATTAGCCATTCAAATCGTTTGTCCGGCACAAGTCGCTGCCATAAAGTGTACGCAGAACTCACGAGCCTGCTTCACAACATGCGTGAGACGTTAAAAATTTTAAAGGACTGACATGGCCGTTGTTTCTGAGTTGAGAGTAGCGATTGCCGGTCTTGGCGCGGTAGGCAAAGTCATCGCCCTCGAGCTGGACAAAGGAGTGCCTGGATTGAAGTTGACCGCTGTGTCGGCGAAGAACCTTGGCAAAGCTTCCGAGTTCATTCAAGGCCTGAACAATGCGGTGCCCGTGGTTACTCTGGATGATCTGACCGAGTACGCCGACATCGTCGTCGAATGTGCGCCCCCCGACCTGCTTCCCGAAATAGCCGCTCCGGTGCTTGCCGCCGGAAAGAAGCTTGTCGTGCTTTCCGTTGGCGCACTACTGGCGCACCCCGAATTGAAAAAAGCGGCAATCGATAATGGCGGGGCTATTCTGGTTCCCACCGGCGCCCTGATCGGTCTGGATGCCGTGGCTGCCGCGGCGGAGGGCACGATAAATTCGGTGCGCATGACTACCCGAAAGCCGCTGCAGGGCTTGGCGGGCGCACCATTCTTGATCGAGAACGGCATCGACGTGGCGAGCATCACGACTCCCACCAAGATATTTTCAGGCACAGCGCGCGAAGCGGCAAAAGGCTTCCCGGCCAACCTGAACGTGTCGGTCGCTCTGTCCCTGGCCGGCATCGGACCCGACATGACTATGCTGGAAGTATGGGCGGATCCCACCGTAACCCGCAACACCCATCACATCGAAGTTGATGCCGACACCGCCAGCTTCAACATGACGATAGAAAACATTCCATCCGAGAACCCAAAAACCGGGCTGATTACGGCGCGTAGCGCAATTGCTCTACTGCGCAAACTCGGAGCTCCAGTCAAGATTGGCACTTAAGGAAATTTCCCCATGAATTTCGGCATTGAAGGCAAAGTTGCAATGGTTACAGGAGCGGGAGGCGGCCTGGGAGGCGCTATCGCCCGATCTCTTGCGAAGGAAGGGGCGCGGGTCGTCGTCGCCGATGTTCACCAACCATCGGCCATGCGTACCGTGCAAACCATTCAGGAAGACGGCGGGCAGGCCACCCCTCTCGACCTTGACCTGGCCAACCTGGACGACATGTCCGAACGCATCGATACGATTCGTTCACAGTTGGGGCCCGTCGACATTCTGGTCAACAACTCCGGCGGGCCGCCTCCGTCATTGGCCACAGGAATATCCGCCCAAACCTGGGAAAAACACTTTCGCGCCATGGTCCTGAGCTTGATGCATTTGACCGATCTGGTTCTACCCGACATGCGCAAAAAAGGATGGGGCCGCATCATTACCAGCACCTCGTCCGGGGTCGTGACGCCCATTGCCAACCTTGGCGTATCCAACACCTTGCGGCTTGCGCTGGTCGGCTGGTCCAAGACGCTGGCCCGGGAAGTGGCGCCAGACGGAATAACGGCCAATGTCGTCCTTCCCGGACGCATCGCCACCTCGCGCATCCAGCAACTGGACGAAGCCCGCGCAGAACGCGAAAAAAAGCCGATCGACCAGGTCATCAAAGAAAGCACCGACACCATCCCCATCGGCCGCTACGGGCGCGTGCAGGAGTATGGCGATGTCGTCGCATTCCTGGCCAGTACCCAGGCTTCGTACTTGACCGGCTCCGTCATTCGAATCGATGGCGGCCTCATCCCCAGTATTTAAGACTCAAGGAGACTCTCGACCATGGCCAACTTCACGGCTGAGCAACGCAACGACATCCGCAACCGCTTCCTGCGCATCGACACGTCGAACGTAGCCGACATTCTGGATACTCTGGGCTACATGGAACAAGGCTTGTCGCCCGATTTTCTGCCTTATCCGCGCAACGCCGGGCAGCTCGCCGGCTGGGCCTATACCATCCGCGGCCAGATGACACCCTACGAGCTAGGCGGCGACGCCGAAAAAATGAAAGCATGCCAAGGGCTGTCCGAAGGGGAAATCAGCGTATGGAGCGGCGATGGCCAGGGTATCTGCTATTTTGGCGAGCTGATTGCCATCGGCATGAAAGAGCGGGGATGCCTTGGCGCGCTGGTTGATGGCGGCGTCAGGGACGTGCGGTGGATCGGCGCGCAGAATTTTCCCGTCTATGCGCGCTACCGCACTCCCGTGCAGTCCATCGGGCGCTGGAAAGTAACCGGCAGCCAGATTCCCGTCTACATGCGCGGGGCAACGTCCTCCCTGGTTGTCGTACAACCCGGCGACTTCATCCTGGGAGACGACGATGGCGTGATCGTCATTCCTCAGAATATGGTTGAAAGGGTATTGACCGAGGCCGAGGCGCTCACACAGAAAGAAGAAACCATCCGGTCTGAGCTGCAAAAGGGATTGACCCTTGCGCAGGCCTTGGCTCAGTACGGTCACGTCTGACCGCGGCACTGGCGAACATGCACTCGCGTCTCAAGAAACCCCAAGAAACAAAAGGAAATCCAGGCGTTATGTAGGACTCACCAATGGATAGTGCCGACGCACTTCCAAAAAAACCATCAGGAGGAGTTATGACAAGCACACAAAACAGAAAAGACGGCGGCGGGCTGATTCGTTCGGCACTGGCCTCTCTTGTAGGCGCAACCTTGATCGTCACATCAGGGGCCGCGCACGCGCTGGAAAAAGTAACCGTTCGGCTCGACTTTTCGCCAATCGGCATCCATACCGCCATGTATCTGGCCAAAGAAAAAGGCTGGTTCCAACGCGAAGGCCTGGACGTCACGATACAGGACGGAAGCGGATCACTGAACACGATCCAGTTGGTCGCCACGGGCCAGGCCGATATCGGGCAAGTGCAACTGGGCTTGCTGGTGCCCGCCCGTGAGAAAAAATTGCCTCTGCGTTCATTCGCCGGCTACGTGCGCGGCTCGGATCTTGCCGTCATGGTGCCCCGCGACTCCAACATCAA
>JBEBXF010000008.1:0-23864 GCA_040391725.1 Eoetvoesiella caeni
GGTTGTCCTGAATAACAGCACGGTAAACGTGTCGGGCGAGGGAACCGCGGCGGCTCGCGTGCAATCCGACACATCCTGGCACAACCGCGAGGTCTCCGGCCTCTATGTCAACGGCAGCGACTTGACCGCCGCCGGCGAGAACTCGGCCGGTATTGAACTGCAAAACAGCGGCAATGTGTACCTGAAGGACAGCACCGTAAGCGCCACTGGAGCGAGCTTGGCGTCGAAGCTCGATCGGGGCTACCAGACTCAAAACATCGTGGTCGGCAGCGGTGCTACCTTGGTCGACAACAACGGCACATTGCTGCAGGTCAACCGCAGTGGCGACAGCGGAAGCAGCAGAGTCAATCTCGACTTGCAGGACGGCTCCGTCACGGCCGGCAACATCATCGACGATCTAGGCTCGGCTCTTTCCGGTAACGGGGGAACCTATGTCAATCTCGGCGCCCTGGCTTCCTATGACGGCAAGATGATCGGCGTACGCGATGTCGCTACCAATGGTGGAAATCAAAAGATCCATTTCGAAGGCGGCAGCTCGATCGGAAGTCTTTCCATCGACGGAAAAGCGGTTACCAGCGGCGGAACGATCGATCAGAGGATCATTGCTACGGGAGACGTAACCGTCGACGATGCAACGCTAGGCGGCAATTGGGCGATCGGCGGCAAACTGACCAGTAAAAATGGCGGGATCATCAAGCCCGGCAACTCCGTCGGCATAATCAGCACCAATAGCATCGACTGGCAGCCAGGCTCTATCTATCAGGCGGAGATCAACGAAGCCGGCAAGTCGGATCTGCTTGAAGTGACGGGTTCGGGTGTGGCGAATATCGCCAACACAAGTCTTGTCGTATCGGAAGAGAATGGCCAAGGCCGTTTTCGTTTGAACCACGACTATACGATATTGACTGCGGTGGGCGGGGTGGACGGTGAATTTGCAAGCGCCAACTGGACAGGAACCGCGTATCCCCTTATTGCAATGGATACGCTGTACTCGAACAACGCGGTCGCTGTCCGGATGGGGGTCAACCGACAGGCTTTGAATACGATGGGTTTCACCCCGAACCAGCGTTCCGCTGGCTTTGGCGCCGCTTCGGTGGCAGGCGCAAATGCAACGGCCGACGAAGCATTCTTTTCCTCGGACCCCGCGCGAGCCTTTGATCAACTCTCCGGTGAAGTGCATGCGACCGCCAGGTCCCTGGTTTTTTCGGACATGCTTTCCACCAATGCTGCGCTGCAGTCTCAAATGCGCGCAAACCTTGGAGCAAGGATGCAGCCGGGCGATTTGACGGTGGCGGACGACGGCACGCCGTCAACCACGAAGCCAAAATCCAGTGCCTATCCGGTTTGGGTGCGCCTCAATGCAGCTGGCATTGACCTCGACGGCGATGGCAACACGGCGTCGGCGCACTATACGACTACACGGCTCCTGGTCGGCGGCGATGTGGGAATTGCCGGTGGTTGGCGATTGGGTGCCGCCGGTGGCATAAGCTCGGGTGATTTCACCATCAAGAATCGCAGTTCCGATGGCACGCTGGGCAACTACACTTTCGCCTTGTATGGCGGCAACAGCTGGAAGCTTGGCATGGGCAAGTTGAATTTGCTGCTGGGCGGTGGCTATACCCGGAACGATGTGGAAACGAACCGTAATGTAACTCTTGGCGCAAGCCAGAAGCTGAGCGCGAGTTACCACGGTTCGACGTGGCAGCTTTTCGGAGATCTTGGCTATGCCATTCCGTGGGGCGAAGCCAACAACGTCGAGCCCTATGTCAACATCAGCTGGTTCGACCAGCGCATGAACGGATTCAACGAGTCGGGCGGCGATGCGGCGCTTGGTTCAAGCGCAAGCACGGCATCGCTTTCGAGCTATACCCTGGGCTTGCGCTCGGCATTGACCTTCCCCAACAAGGCTAAGGCGCTTACGATACGCACCGACCTTGGCTGGCGCCACGCGGGAGGCGATCGCTCCCCGACCCGGTCCATGAGCTTCATCGAAGGCGCCGGCGGCGTGTTCTCGATAGCCGGCGCGCCGATAGCGAAGGATAGCTTTCTCGCAGGTCTCAGCGGCGAGGTTACCTTGGGGAAATACCTTGTCATGGGGCTTAGCTACCACGGAGAGTACGGTTCGGGCTATGCCGACAATGCCGGTTCTCTGTATATGAAAATGCGATTCTAAAGTCCGATCCGATAGGCGCGCTGGAGAAGACGCGGCTCGCGCTCTTCCCCGCGCTGCTTATAAGAGTCCGAAACGATGCTTCCCTCCCGCCTCGCTCGCTTTAGTACTCCTGAACGACCCTTGCCGTCGTGCGCTACGGGTTTGGCCGAATTCTTCGAGCGAGCCTCGGTACCCGAACGCTCGTCCATCCTGAGAGTATTTAAACGAAAGCCTATGAAAGATATCCAAGATCCTACATTTCCAGAAGCGGATGCGGCCTTGTCTCTTCCAGAGACGAGCCGCTCGAGAACCGAGGCCGAAAAGCTGCTATTGCGAATGCGTATTTCCCAGAAATGCCGCTATAACGCATCCGTGCGGCTACGCCGCTCTTATCGTTTCCGGCTTTTCACATCGATGATGTTCGCCGTGGGGTTGATGGTCATCCCGTTGCTGCAGAACTCCCCGATTAAACTGGGATTCAGCGCTCCGGTGATGGCCATGGTTCAGGTTTTGTTGGCAGTTGGAATACTCGTATTCACCGTGATTGCGGGCAAAGCTGGATTCGAGATTCGGGCGGATCGTCTCAATCAGGAAGGAGACGCCCTGAAGGAGGCCAGCCGCCGCTTGACGAGATACATGGCCGCAAACTCCGATCTCCACCTTGAGGATTATCACCGCGAGTATGCGATTCTGACATCGGGAAAGGAGGCCCATTCGCGCTCGGATTATCTTATGGCGCGCATTGAAATGGGGGATGAGTTTCCAATGTGGACAGGGAAACGCGTATTGCTGCGCGCGCTCCTGGTCATCTCCGCCATGTCGAATTACGTTATTCCTCTTGCCTTGATTCTGATGGAGGTGGCGTTTATTTCGGACATGCTTACCCTCTCCACATTTTATCCAGGAGTATTGCATCTTTCCATCGTGCCGCATTGACAGGGAAGGTGTCGTCGATGATAGGTTTTATGCGTCGCTATTTTTCCTCCGACATGGCAATCGATCTTGGAACTGCCAATACGCTGATCTATGTCAGAGGAAAGGGTATCGTGCTCGACGAACCATCGGTGGTAGCCATTCGCCATGAAGGTGCGACAAGCGGCGGCAGGAAAGTCATTCAAGCGGTCGGCAGCGAAGCCAAACAGATGTTGGGGCGGGTGCCCGGCAATATCGAGGCCATCCGTCCCATGAAAGAGGGGGTCATAGCGGACTTCACGCTTACTGAGCAGATGCTCAAGCAATTTATTCGGAAAATCCACCCCCGCAATCTTTTTGCACCAGGTCCCCGCATTATCGTTTGTGTGCCAGGGGGCTCCACCCAGGTTGAGCGGCGAGCCATCCGCGAGTCCGCCCTGGGAGCGGGCGCCTCGTTCGTTTATCTTATCGAAGAGCCCATGGCCGCGGCCATAGGTGCCGGATTGGCGGTGTCCGACGCCAGCGGCTCCATGGTCGTCGACATAGGTGGCGGCACGACCGAGGTAGCCGTGATTTCGCTGGGCGGCATGGTCTACAAGGGGTCGGTCCGGGTGGGCGGCGACAAATTCGAAGAAGCCATTGTCAAGTACATCCGGCGCAACTACGGCATGCTCATTGGTGAGCCCACAGCCGAGCTTATCAAGAAGGAAGTCGGTTCGGCATTCCCGGGCTCCGAAGTTCGCGAGATTGAAGTCAAGGGCCGCAACCTGGCTAAAGGCGCGCCACGCAGCTTTACCGTGTCATCCAACGAAATCCTTGAGTCGCTTACTGAGCCGCTGAACCAGATCGTTTCGGCGGTCAGGATCGCGCTGGAGCAAACTCCGCCCGAACTGGGCGCCGATATTACCGACAAGGGAATCGTCTTGACGGGTGGCGGCGCGCTGCTGCGCGGCCTCGATCGGCTGCTCCAGGAGGAAACGGGCCTACCAGTAGCTGTGGCCGAAGAGTCCTTGACCTGCGTGGTAAGGGGCTGCGGCCAGGCCCTGGATCATCTTGATCGGCTCAGCGAGATTTTCTTGAAGGATTGAACGGGGCGTTTTCCAGCCGAGGCACGCATGAAACTCACAAATACTCGTCCGTCTAGTCGCGAACATTGCCTGGAAGAAAATTCGCGACAGCTCATATTGGTGCGCATTACGAATTTGAACGAGTTCTTGGCTGCTTATGGCTCCTCTGCCAGTTTTGATATTGCGCGTTTCATAAGTGTTCAGCTGAAGACTGTAGGAATCCAGGAATCCGCGGTTGTTTTAGAAGGGCCGCATGTTTTCATTGACCTGGAAGCTTGCCGCGATGTCGACTTTTCTTGCCGAGATGTGTTTTGTGAGCGCATAAACGCCGTTCTATCTTTTGGGCCGGTTATGTGTGCTGAAGAGGAAGCGTTTCTGCGGGTTGAAACGACATTTATCAATGTAAGAGATAAGAATTTTTTTCTGGGGAATGCCTATGATCCTTCCCATTTGAATGGCAAAGCCTGGATGAGGCTGGGGCTCGATGGCCGTAATAAGCAAAAAAACGCTTATAAAGCAGATATGGCGCGTGCGCTGAGCCTATTTTCCAAGTTGTCGGCCAGAACGCTTGTCTTGGCATTCCAGCCTGTTGTGTCCACCCAAAATAAAAGCTTGACCATCTATTGGGAGTGTCTTTTGCGGCACTGGGAGGATTCCTCCCCCTCAGGATTCACCACTTGCGCGATCAGTATTGCAGCACTCGAACGCCTAGGATTGGTTGGCAGGATAGACCGCAGCATTCTCTGGAGCACATTTGATGTGCTGGTAAAGCATCCTGAAATAAGTCTAGGCTGCAATATTTCAGCGCAGTCATTACAGTTCGATTGTTGGTGGCGTTTGATATTTGAGGAGCTTTCGGCACAGCCGGGCGTTGCGTCGCGACTGGTCATCGAAATTACCGAGACAAGTGCCATTTCTCAAGATGATGAAGCAATAACGCTCCTGCAGACCCTTAAGACCCTGGGTTGCAAGATAGCCGTGGATGATATGGGTTCTGGCTATAGCACCCTGGATTTCGTCGTTCGTTCACATCCCGATTTCGTCAAAATAGACAAGGCCTATCTGGATCCGACTATGAGCGAGAGGATGTCGTCTTCGCAGGGCGTTTTGCGTAACCTTACCCAACTTTGCGCCAACCTGAGCCCTTGTGTCATCACCGAAGGGATCGAATCGGAACGAGACCTGACAGAAGCCGTGGAAGCAGGAGCACATGCACTCCAAGGGTACCTTTTGGGAAGACCTTATGTTGTGCCGTACTGGCTAAATGGCCCAATCGTCGTGCGTGACGCCTTTGAGCTTGGGCATCCCAGCCATGCAGGGCGCTGATATTAAGGCAACTCGATGCCGTATTTCCCGGGCGCGATGACGCCGTTGGGATCCAGGGCCTGCTTGATGGCGGAGCAGGCGTCGACGATGGCGGGCATACGGTGCTCGTGATGAAGCTTTTGGTACCTTGTCGGCGCACGTCCCACCGATAGCCCGCGGCTGGCGTAGCATTCCGACAGGGCACGGTAGCAGGCGTCGGCGCGTGCCGCCTCGTCGGGATCGCGCCGGTTGAAGACCAGGGTGTGGATGCTGCGGGCAAAGCGCGCGCCGCATACGTTCGAGACCAGGTACTCCATGCCGTGTTGCTCGCAGATTGCCCGGGCCTGCCGCTGGAAGCTGTCGGCGATGTCGCCGATCATGGGCGTGCCCGGCAGAAACCAGGCGGTGCCGCCGCCCGGCCGCCATTTGAGCATGCGCAATTCACCGTCGCAAGGTTTGCCGTAATAGTTTTCGCGAGCCACTTCAAGGGCCGGTATTCCGTCGGCTTCTTCAGGGGGGACGTAGCGAATCTTCGAAGACTTTGCGAAATGGGCGCGCAGGCGATTCAGTTGCGGGGCGACGGCTTCCTTGCTGGCCCCGTAGAGCGCGCCGGAAATATTCCATGCTCCCAGCCCGTGTTTTTTCCGCAAATCCCGGCGGGCTTCATCGCTGATCTGCCTGGCGCCCGATGTGGCGGCGTATTCGGGATTCACATCTTCAGCGGCTATGAGGTACAAGTCGTTGACGACGCGTATCAAGGTCGGCACGAAGTTGTTTTGTTTCAGCGGCCGAACCAGTTCGATGATTTCGGCAAGATCGCCGTCATCGGGCGCGTCGAAGAAAAACGGCTCGATGTGGGGCGGCCGGGGCATCAGCCACATTCCGGCGCGGGTGGCGATGCCGTAGTTGGATTGCGCGAACAGGCCATCCAGGGCGGGCCCGAAACTGTACTTCGAAACATGCCAGTTCAGTCTTTCGTCGGCCCGCAGCCCGCCGTCGCCGGTGCGGATGATTTCGCCATTGCCGAGCACGATTTCCATGCCGCAGGTCATGCCGAAGTGGTCAGCCGCCGGCCCCTGGCCGCCGCCTTTGTCCAGCGCATTGCCCAGCAGGCTGCCTTGGGGCGGCCCCGCGGTGGGCGATATCATCAGTTTGCTGTTGCGGTTTTGCAGTTCGTCGTACATGGCCTGGAAGCTGACGCCCGGCTCGATCACGCAATAGCCCAGGGCTTCGTCGATTTCCAGGATGCGGTTCA
Organism: Eoetvoesiella caeni; assembly: GCA_040391725.1. Classification (GTDB taxonomy): domain Bacteria; phylum Pseudomonadota; class Gammaproteobacteria; order Burkholderiales; family Burkholderiaceae_B; genus Eoetvoesia; species Eoetvoesia caeni_A. The sequence goes on from JBEBXF010000008.1 coordinate 6,692, forward strand.
TGCGCCGGCCCAAATCGACGACCACCTGGCCGGCGTGCATGGGCGACTTGGTACCCAGGCCGATGTTCAGGCCCGCGCTGACGGGAAAAAGCTCGATCCGATGGGTGTTGGCGGCGCGCACGATTTTCTGCACATCGTCCGTGGAACCGGGGTAGATCACCGCCGATGGGGGATTGTCGGGGCCGGGCAGGGTGTGTTCGCCGTAGCGCAGCAAGGTATCGGCGTTGGTCGTGATGGCATCGGGGCCGAGTTCATCGGCGATGAGCCGGGCAAATGCTTCGAAGCCGGGTTGCATGGCGTTGGATGATGGAGTCATGATGGTTCACCAGAGCAAGTCGGTGGTTGCGGATTCGGAAACCGGTTCGGCCGTCGAGGGTGCCTCTTCGGAGAGCGCGGGCGCGGGCTTTTCCACTGGCTGGAATGACTCCAGGCCTCGCGGCGCCGGGCCGCCCGTCGCCCAGTCGATCAGTTGCACGACGTGCGCAATGGGAGTCTCGGCATATAGGGAAATCTGTATCAGGCACCCCATGTTGCCGGCGGCAATGACGTCGGGATTCGTGGCCCGGATATTGTCGGTTTTGCGCTTGCCCAGTCTTTGCGCGATTTCGGGTTGCAGGATGTTGTAGGTGCCGGCCGAACCGCAGCATAAATGCGCCTCGGCGATGTCCATGACGACGAAATCGGCTTTTTTCAGGATGGCCCGCGGCTGTGCCGTGATTTTCTGGCCATGCTTGAGCGAGCAGGAGTCGTGGTAGGCGACGCGCGCTCCCAGGTGTCCGCTGCTCAGAGGCAGTGGCATTTTGGCCAGAAGCTGGGTGATGTCCATGCAGGCGCGTTCCACGCGGGCGGCCCGCTCCAGGCGCAGGGGATCGTTCGCAAACAAGTCGCGATAGTGGCTGATGACCGAGCCGCAACCGGAGGTCGTCACGACAATGGCGTCGATCTGGTTGCTGGAAAGCAGAGCGTCCCATTGCTCGATCAATATTTCGGCCTGGCTCGTGGCTTTTGCCGTATCGCCCAGATGCAGGCTCAATGCGCCGCAACAGGCGCTGCCCAGCCCGGAGTCCACCACCTGCACGCCCAGCCGCGCCAGCAACCGGCGCGTCGCGTCGTTGATTTCTTCGCCAAGGACGGATTGCGCACAGCCATCCAGAAGGGCCACTTTTTTTACGGAGGCGCTTGCGGAGGCGGCCGTCTCCGGGAAAGACGATGTTTTGCCTTTTGCGCGCCGGGCCAGCGCATTCAGTCCCCTGGCCCCGGAAAGCCTGGCCAGGGCGCCGGCCGGCCCCGGCAGTCCGCCGGCCAGGCCGTGCAGTGGCCTGGCCAGCCGCATCGACCAGCGCAGCAGCCGCGGACTCGTCAAGACATAGGCCAGGGCTTTGCGCAGCGCGCGTTCCGGACGGCTGCGCACGCCGGACGATTCAATATAGTCCCGGGCCGTATCGATCAGCGTCCGATAGTCCACGCTTACCGCGCAGGTCGTGACGCAGGACAGGCAGGAAAGGCATCTATCCAGATGCTTGACGGTCGCTGGCTTGGGTTGGCCTCCCGCGTCCAGCATTTCCTTGATCAAGGCTATCCGGCCCCGCGGCGAGTCGTTTTCTTCGCCGTCCAGGACATAGGTTGGACAGACCGATGTGCAGAACCCGAAATGCACGCAGGTTTCGGCGATCTGGCGTCCTTCCTGCAGTTTTTCGCTATGTATAATTGTTGCCATGGCTGCGACAGTAGGTGGTTGGTGTGGCCTGTTTCCATGTGGTGAAGGCCGGGGCGGGCCGGCTCAGACCTCAATGTAGCGATGTTCATGCAGAACGGCTTGGCTGAGCGCGCCACGTCATTTGACTGACGGCGCCAGCCGCGCCACGATAAGGCGGTGCACATGCAGACAAATCATTTACCGCAGGCAACCGGCGAGACATGGCGCCAATGGCAGCCTCGCGGCTCGAAGAAGCAGCGGGTCGATTACTGGAACGAGGCCATTTGCCAGGCGGTTCTGGATGTCGAGATGATGGTGCCGGGTCTCGATGAAAACGGCTCCTTCATTGGCGATATCCGCAGCCTGGATCAAGTCAATGCCAGATTCATCAACTTCAGGTCTTCGGGCCACGGCGTGGCCCGCACCGCCAGGCAGGTGGATCGCAGCGACAGCAAATACCTGATGATCAGCCTGCAGCGCCGGGGCCGCAGTTGCCTGACGCAGCAGCGCCGCGAAATCGTGCTGAACCCGGGGGACATCGGCGTCGTCGACAGCGGACTGCCGTTCGAACTGCATTTTCCGGAGCTTGTCGACAGGCGCATCGTCATGATGCCCAGGCAGTTGCTTGCATCCCGGCTGCGTTCAGTTGCGAACGGCAGGGGGCCGTGGCGCATCGACTCGGACTTCACACTGGCGCCGGTGGTCGTGCAACTGATACAGATGCTCACCGAGCATACCCGGCCCATCGCCGACCGCCATGCACAGCTCATGCTGGAAAGCATTGCCGATTACCTGGCTCAATGCCTGGGCGACGAGGACAGGTCGTCCGCCCATTCGTCAAGCCGGGCTGTGTTCGACCGGCTGATTCAATACATTACGCAAAATATCGCTTCCCCTGAAATGAACGCCGCGACCAGCGCGGCGGCCGTCGGCATTTCGGCGCGCACGGCGCATCGTCTGTTCAAGCAGTTCAGCGACACGAGCTTTGAACAGCATGTCATCCAGCAGAGGCTGCTATTGGCCAGGAAAGGCCTGGAGTCGGGGCTTTGCGCCACCGTATCGAGCGCTGCCTTCGCGGCGGGGTTCAATGACCTTTCGCATTTCACCCGGCGGTTCACCGCCTGTTTCGGAATCAAGCCGTCTTCGTTGATTGGCCGAAGGTAGGGCCGGCCTTCGTAGACTGGGCGGCCAGAGCCGCCGCGGCAATGATGGCGTGTCGGGCCATTGGCGTATCGAGGGGGCGTAATGTGGTCCCCTGTGATTTACACCTCGGACCACTCCCGCAGCAGATTGTGATAATGGTTCGTCAGGGCCAGGGCTTCTTCGGTTTCGCCGTGCTTGGTCCGCAGTCGTTGAATGGTCTGGTCGAGTTCGAACAGCATGCTGCGGTGCTGGTCGTCGCGGATCATGCTTTGGACCCAGAAAAACGAGCATACCCTTGAGCCCCGAGTGACGGGCGTCACGCAGTGCAGGCTGCTCGATGGATAAAGAATCATGTCCCCGGCGGGGAGCTTGACCTCGTGTTCTCCGTAGGTGTCCTTGACCACGAGTTCACCGCCTTCATAGTCTTCGGGTTCGCACAGGAACAGTGTGGCGGAAAGGTCGGTGCGCAGCCAGTTGGCGCTGTCCGGCAAGGCGCGTACGGCCCCGTCGATATGAAAGCCGTAGTGTTCCGAATCTTCGTAGCGGTTGAACAGCGGCGGGACGGTGCGAACGGGCAGGGCGGCGGCGAAGTACAGAGGGTTCCTGGCCAGCGCGCGCAGAACCTTTTGGCCCAGTTCGCGCGCCGCCGGGCTGTCTTCGGGCAATTGCCGGTTGCGTTTGACCTGGGCGCCCTGCGTGCCCACGGTGCCGCGGCCGTCGGCCCATTCCGAGCGCTCCAGCGCCTGCCGAATGTCGTTGAGTTCGGCAGGCGTCAGAACCTGCGGAATGTGCAGCATCATGACGGCGCGTGTCCTTTATGCTTTCGGTCAATAAGAGATGTTGGCCGTCAGTATAAAGCTGCGAGGTGCCCCCGGGAAGTACCGGTAGCCGCTTTTGTTGATGGATGCAACGTAGTCTTTGTCGAACAGGTTGTAGACGTTCAACTGCAGGTTGAGGTTTTTGTTGACCCGGTAGCCCGCCATGGCGTCGAAGACCCAATACGATTCCGTGCCGTCCGGCGTGCCGGCCGCGCCGTCGCTGCCGCGCGTCAGGCCGCCCACGTAGCGGGCGCCGCCGCCCACGGTAAAGCCGTGGGGCAGCTTGTAGGTGGACCAGAGCGAAAACGCGTTGCGGGGCGTATAGGTCAGGTTGTTCGAGCCGTCGTTGGTAATGGACGGGCCGGCTGAAACCTTGGCGTCCTGCAAGGTATAGCCCGCGCTGATCGACCAGTTCGGGGTCAGTTGGCCCGCCATGCCAAGTTCGATGCCTTGGACACGCTTTTCGGCGGTTTGCTGGTAGGTGCCGTCCGCGGCCTGCTGGACGTCGTTCGAGACTTCGGTGCGGAACAGCGCCGCGGTAAGCAGGAGCTTCCTATCCAGGACTTCCCATTTCGTGCCCACTTCGAATGTTTTCGCCTTTTGGGGTTCGAAGTCGATGCGGTTGGCGCTGTTGCCGTCTTCGGCCAGCGTGAAGTTCGCGCCTCCCGGAGGTTGTTGCGAGACGGCGTAGTCGGCGTAGATGTTGCCGTTCGGCGTCAGGCGATAAAGCACGCCGAGCTTCCAGTCGAGCAGGTTGCCGCTTTTGCTGGCGCCGTCGATGGTCGTCACCGGCGTGCCCGTCGGCGCGCCATTGCATGACACGGCGTTGCGTCCAGTGCCGCCGCAAGCGGTGGAGCTGGTGTATTCGGTGCGGTAGTGATCCAGGCGCAGGCCGCCATTGACCTGCCAGCGGTCGTTCAACTCTACCGTGTCGAACGCGTAAATGGCGGCGGTATCGGTTTTGCCGTAGGATTGGGCGCCATTGCGCTGCAACGAACCGACGTTGATGCCGCTGTCTGGATAATAGATGCTGACCGAAGGTTCGGTCGGGTTGGTGACCCCGTAGTTGGTTTGTTTTTCACGCGTCAGCTCCAGGCCCATGCTCAGGTCGTGCTTGAGGCTGCCTGTCTGGAATTTGGTCGTGATGTTGGTCTGGTTGGTCAGGATCTCGTTGGCGACGTCCTTCGAGTTGGGCGTCCTGGTCATCATCCAGGTGGCCGGATCGTTCGGATTGCCGACGGTCAGGTTGCTGGCGCCCGCCATGAAGGAGCTCAGCAGGTAGTCTTGAGTGGTGCGCGCCCAGCGCGTGGTGTTGCGGATGGTCGTGTTGGGCGAAAGGTCGTGCTCGAACCGCAGGGTCTCCATGTCGGTGGTGGAGTTGTCGTGATCCGAGGACGTACCGTAGAAGTTGTTCGTGTCCGCGCGGGCTGCGGAACCGAAATAAGAGTAGGCTGCGCTGGGCGCCGAGTAGCCGGGCAGGCCGATGGTGGGCACGCCGCCGTCGGGGGTGTTCTTCTGCTCGACGTGGTAGATGTCCAGGTAGACGCGGGTTGAGGTACCCAGGCCGAAGGCGAAGGAGGGGGCGATACCCCAGCGCTGGTTGTCCACCTTGTCGCGGCCCGCGACGTCGGTGCCCAGGCCGAAGGCGTTGAGCCGGAAGGCCATGGTTTCGCCCAGTTTTTTGTTCCAGTCGATCGTGCCGCGCTTGTAGCTGTTGCTGCCCAGGCTAAGGCTGGCGTCGAAACTGTCTTTGAGCAAAGGCTGCTTGCTAACCATATTGATCGACCCGCTGGGGGCGCTGCGGCCGTAGTCCGACCCCGATGGGCCTTTGATGACTTCGACCTGGTCGATATTGAACATATCGTGATACACGCTGCTGGTGTCGCGAATGCCGTCCACGAAGATGCTGTTGGAGGTATCGAAGCCGCGCATGTAGACGGCGTCGCCTGTGCTGGTGTTGCCGTTCTCGCCAGCATAGAAGGCGCCCACGCCCGGCACGTTGCGCAGGGCCTCGGTCAGGGTGGTGGCCTGCTGGTCTTCAATCAGCTTTTTGTTGATGATCGTCACGGTCTGGGTGGTGTCGACCAGGGGCTGGGAGAACTTGGGCGAATCCAGCGCATCGGTTTTGTATGTGTTTTCCGCCGTGCCGGTTACCGTTACGCTGGGCAAGGTGGCGACATTGCCCGAGTTGGCGGGCGTGGCGCTTTGCGCCAGGGTTATGGCTGGGTAGCATAGGGCCAGGCCGGTAAGAACGGTTGTGACGCTGGGGGAGAATGCGGCGGAGCCGGATAGCAGCCGGGGGGCATGCTTGCGGCTTTTGATATGAGACATATGGGCGATCCCGAGGATGGTTTGATAAAAAAAGCCGCCCGCCGTATCAAACGACAGCCGACGCCCGCCTGGTGAGTCGTTTGTAATGGACTGAAACCGGTTGTTTGTGGCGAGTGGTTACTACTATTGACGGGTTGAAATCTTAATGCTAATCAATCTCAATTGCAAGATAATAATTATTTTTTGAGTGCTGAAGCCGAAATGGGGGTGGAAAAGGTCGATTCGAGGCCGTCGCCCGCGGACTCCGGCGGGCTCGTGAACTGCGTCCGGAAGTCCGGTTTTCAATGCGCCATCCAAGTCATTGGCAGGGGTTTCCCCCCATGGATAGTCGCGGACTATGCAGACTATGCTTTGAAGCTCCCATCCGTCGCAACGCTCTCGTAGGGAGGTGCTTATGAGCGCCGTCGACACGTGCGATATCCCCGTGCGCGACCGTAATGATTTTTGGGCCCAAGCGGTCTCGCAGGTCTTTGCCTCTCTGGATGTCAGTCCGGACAGACGCCGGGAAATCCGTTGCCGGTTGTCCTGGCGGGATATTGGGCGTTCCCGGATGGTGTTCACTTGCGGGACTCCGCAAGTGGTATGCCGGACAGCCGCCACGATTGCGTCGGATCACTCCGAGAACGTCATCCTTATGTACCAGAAGAGGGGGTTCGGCACCTTGTTGCACCAGGGCAGGTCTGTGGATCTCAAGCCGGGAACAATGGTGGCAATGGATACCCGCAGCCCTTATCGCCTGAGCTTTCTGACCGAGTTTGACCAGCAGGTATTCCGGTTTCCCTCCAGCGTCCTTGGCAATAGCGCTGAAGATTTGATTCCATTGACGGCGACGACGCTCGTTCCAAGCTTTGCCAGCCGGTTGCTGCTGGCTGGTTTTGCCGTGGCCGAGCAAAACCCCGCCGAGCTGGGAAGCGGCTCCGAAAGTCCCTTGCTTGACTTGGCCAGGCTTGCTCTGGCGCCGCAGTTGTCCGCCAGTCGATCGGCGCCAATGGCGGACAGGCTCTGGCACGCTCGTCATTACATAAAGGCCAATCTTGGCATGTCGGAGCTTTCGCCGGAAAGCGTGGCGGCCGGTTTGGGGGTCTCTTTGCGTACATTGCAGAAAATGTTCGCACTTGAAGGGGATCATCCAGCTTCCTACATCCTGAACGAAAGATTGACCCGGGTCGGCGAAGCCTTGATCTCTCCTGGGCAGCGCTCCCGGACGATCCGGCAAGTGGCCGAATCTCTCGGATTCAAGGATCCAAGCCACTTCTCAAGAGTGTTCCGCGACCGTTACGGGATGACGCCCCGCGATTGGCGCAAGGCGGCGCTGCGGGAGCAGGAATAGGCCTGCCAGGCCGGTGCGCTTTCAGTCGAGTTTGCTTCGTTTTTCGCCCATTGCGCTTGCGAGAGTGGCGGTAGAGTCAATCTGCCAAGTAGAGCAGATTGTTCGACCACCACTCAAAATGGAGACATGGATCATGCAAGCCCGACAAAAAATTCTCAACGGACGCGATGCGGTCAGAGTTGCCATCGTCCAGACACCGCCCGCCTTCCTGGACAAAGACAAAACCCTGGATATCGCCTGCGCGAAGATCCGGGAGGCCGCGGCGAACGGCGCCAATGTCATTGCCTTCAGCGAAACCTGGGTTTCGGGCTATCCATATTGGGGAGAGGGCTGGGAAAGCCGCCTGGACGCATGGGTCTCGGTGCGCACGGCGTTCTACGACAATGCGCTCATGATACCCAGCGACGACACGCAGCGCCTTTGCGATGCGGCGGCGCGTGCCAACGCGGTTGTCGTCATCGGCTGCAACGAGCTTGACTCCGATCCCGCAAGCCACACCATCTACAACACGTTGTTGTTCATCGACAACCATGGCAAGATCCTGGGCAGGCACCGCAAGATCATGCCCACGTTCGTGGAGCGCGCCGTCTGGGGGTGCGGCGACGGCAGCGGAATGCGCACCTATGCGACCGACTTCGGCCGGATCGGCGGACTGATCTGCGGCGAGCACCTGATGACTCTTGCCCGCGCGCACATGATTTCCCAGGGCGAGGATATTCATCTTGGGGTATTCCCCGGCGCCTTCCGTCTGCATACCGGACCCAGCCTCGAAGAGCAGGACGAAACCGGGGAGCATTTTTGGGGGTATGCATCTTGCCGGGCGCATGCCTTCGAGGCGGGAGCCTTCGTCATGGCCTCTTGCGGCATCATGGATGAATCCGCATTGCCCGAGAATTTCCCATTGCGGGATACGTTGAATATTGGCTATGCCAAAGGAGGCAGCACAGTCTATGCCCCCATCGGCGTATCCATGGCGGGGCCCATTCATGGCGATACGATCATCTACGCCGATTGTCCGGCGCAGATGATAAAAATCGCGAAGGCAATCATCGATACTTGCGGTCATTACTCGCGCAACGACTTGTTCACCTTGAATGTCGGTCCTTCGGTGCCGTCCAAGGTGGTTCACGCCGTCGAATCCACCAGCAGGGGGGCTTTGAACCGCATCGCGGATGCCTACGAAATATCCAGCGCCGAGATCGATGCCGCGACGCAGCGGATTGCCATGGATCTCGAGGCATAGCGCCGGCTTTCCCCACCGCTGCGTATCGGCCGGCCTTGTTCACAGGGTTCACCCGCCGGAGTTCATATGCTCGAGAATTCCGGCGGTGGACATGGCGTCGGCGTATTTGGCGTCCATGTCGATCAGGCTGGTGGCATGGCTGGATGTCAGGCCATTCGATATACGTCCGGCGCGGGCGTCGCCCCCTTGTTGCCCACATGCCAGGCCTTGTCGGCACCGCCGTACCGAGCCACGAGATCCTGCTGGTCGCGTCTTGCCTGCGCGTCGACCGACACAGGATCCAGGAGCGAGCTCAACCGCATCTCGAACTGATCGACGACGGTTTTGTATTGGGGTTGCGGTGCAAGGTTTGTCGTTTCTTCTGGGTCGTCGTGAAGATCGAAGAGCTCGGGGGGGTAGTTGATGTAATGGGGGTATTTATAGCGTCCATATGCCAGCATGTACGCCGCGCCGTCCGCGCCGACGGCATGGTATTCGCTGAATCCGATACGGTCGAGATCGTCTTGCGCCTTGGCCAGTTCGATCAGCGATTTGCCGGGCAGCGACCCTTCTTCCGCAGTCGGAGCCACTCCGACCGCGTCGAGCGCCGTCGGGTATACGTCGACCAACCCTACGTTGGTTTTCCGCCATACGCCTGCTGGAATGTCCGGCCCCGCAATAATCATGGGGATGCCGGTCGACTCGCGATACAACGTCGATTTATTCCAGAGCCCGCGCGTGCCGAGATTGTCCCCATGGTCGGACGAATAGAGCACCGTCGTGTTTTCCGCGAGGCCCAGCCGCTGCATGGCATCGAGCACTTTGCCGATTTGCGCGTCGATGAACGTGACCAGGCCCATGTAGGCCTGCCTGGCGATTCGCCGTCTTTCATCGGTGCCCAGTGCGGCATCGTGATCCCAGAATTTCGCCATGCGTTCCACCCATGGGTGCCGATCTGCGCCATCGCGCGGTAAAAGCTTGGATGGCGCCTGTACGATTTCCGAATACAAGGAGAAGTATTCTTCCGGAACGACGAGCGGCATGTGGGGCGCGACGAAACCGACGAATAGCGCCCATGGTTCTTCGTCCTGGTGGTGCGCTTCAAGCCATTGGACGGCACGCTGTGCAATGCGGGTGTCGTAGCGGTTGTAGGCGGATTCGCCAGGTCCCAGGTCGTCGAATATCGGGGATGGCCCGCGATGATCGGGCAGCGGATCGCGGATGGAGCCCCAGACGAGTCCCACTCCGTCCTGGATATGCATGGCTTCATGCTGGGCGGCAAAGCCGGTCGGGTCGTCTTCGCGCCGATAGTGCAGCTTGCCGATCGATTCGACCCGAATGCCTGCGTTGGAGAGCCGTTGATGCCAGCTTGTGCTGCGCCCCTCGTAGGCGATGGCATTGTCCCAGTAGCGAATTTCGTGAACGTACCGGCCTGTGGCAAGGCTGCTGCGCGCAGGAACGCAGATCGGGCTTGGTGTGTACGCGTGTTCGAAGCAGGCGCCCTTGGCCGCGAGCTTGTCCAGATTGGGAGTTTTGATCCAAGGATTCCCGTAGCAGCCGGTGTATCTGGGGTCGTGTTCGTCGGACAGCAGAATGAGAAAGTGTCTGGGTGAACTGGGCATGTCGAACTCGCTCGGTGGGAGACGAGTCGAGTATAAAGGAATATTGTTGTTATAACAACGTTGTTTTGACAATTTTATCGAGAGCGGCGCTCCGTTTTGCGCTTGCGTCTTTATTTTTTCGGGGGTTGTTCCAGCATCGTATCGGCCACGGATTGAAGCCGTTCGATGGATTGCTTGAGCTGTTCGTATTCTTGATGTGTGAATATGGCTTTCAGTTGCTCTTGCCGCTGCCTCGACCAGGCTGAGACCTTGAGGTGCAATTGATGCCCGGTATCGGTAAGCTCCAGCAAAAATAGCCGTCCGTCAGCGGGAAGTGCCTTTCTCTGGAGGAACCCTTTTTTCTCGAGGCTGGCGACTGTACGGCTCACCCAGGCCTTGTCGACCGCGATCGAGCGTGCAAGGTCGTTGAGCGAGATGGAGCCCCGGCTTCCCACGACGGATACGATGCGCCATTCCGGCACGGTGATGGCCGCCACTTCCGCCAGGTCGCGCGCTGAAGAGCGCGCAAGCGTATTCGAGAGCAACAAGAGCCAATATGTCAGGTTTTGCGTGACGTCGACGGGATTCAAAGTTTGTTTCGAAGGTTTGCTCATCCGTTAAATACCTTTAGGTGAGGCGGTGCGGTATGGATCGGCCTACTGCTGATACCGAGGCCGGCCACGTTGTGCATGATGGCTCAGCCTAGACGATATCAGTTGATTTCCCTATTGACAACACAACGTTGTTAACACAACAATGTTAACACAACGAGTAAGGCCGTGACCTCCGATCTTGATTCCACTTTGGAAAGTCGCCGACATGCTGCCGCCTTGGTCGTGGCAGCGGTGCGCCTGCAGCGGTACAGCGCGTAAATAATATTAACGATCCAGGAGGCAATTCGTGAACAAAGTCCTACAAGCATGGCTTATCGTCGTGTTGCTGGTTGTACTCATGCTCATCAATTTCATGGACAAGGCGGTGCTTGGGCTGGTCGCGCCGCCGCTGATGAAGGATCTCAGCCTCACGCCGACCGAGTTTGGTTTTCTCGGCGGCAGCTTCTTTTGGTTGTTTTCGTTATCGGGTATCGTGGTCGGGCTGGTGGCGAATCATGTATCGGCCAAGAAATTGTTGCTGTGGATGGGGATATCGTGGGCGGTACTCCAGTTCCCGATTCATTTTTCATCCTCGCTTGGCGTGCTGGTGATTTGCCGGGTATTGCTGGGCATTGCCGAAGGCCCCGCCTGGGCTATTGCCGTTCATGCGGTTTATAACTGGTTTCCGGACGACCGCCGCGCGCTCCCGGTCGGGGTGCTTGCCCAAGGGGCGATGGCCGGATTGCTGTTGGCGGGTGCGGTCATCCCGCCGATCACGGAATTCCACGGGTGGCGGGCCAACTTCATGGTGCTCGGCATCGTTGGGCTGATTTGGGCCGTCATATGGTTGTTTGTCGGCGGAGACGGCCAAGGCGCCGTAAAAAACAGCGAGTCCGCGCCTTCCGCGGAAAATTCGGCGCGAGCGCCGTATCGGCATCTGCTGTTGAATCGTACCGTGTTCGTGACGACCGTCATGCATTTCGCGTTTTTCTGGAGCTTTGCCCTGGTCATTACCTGGCTGCCGTCTTACCTGAACAAGGGCTTGGGGTTCGGAAACATTACCGCCGGCCAGTTGTTCTCCGCGTTTGTCATCCTCAATACGCCCGTCAACCTCGTGCTGTGCTGGTTCGCCCAGGTGTTGTCTCGGCGTGGCTATGCTTCGCGAGTGTCGCGAGGCATTTTCACGAGTATCGCGTTCATTGTCGGCGGGGCTTTGCTGTTTGTGCCCTGGCTGATGGATATCTCCGCAGTGGCGAAGATTGTCATGCTGGCCGTTTCCTTCGGGGCGATCACCGTGGTCGTGTCGCTTGGGCCCGCAATGGTTTCGGAAGTAAGCCCGCCAGCCCAGAGGGCCGGGGCCATTGCGATCGAGACCGCCGTTGCATCGATAGCTGGAGTGGTGGCCCCGATGGTCATGGGAGGCCTGATTCAACTGCTTTCGCAAAAGGCCGGACTTGCGCACGCCTATGAAATAGGTTTCGCGTTGACGGGGGCACTAATATTGTTTGCGGGAGCGCTTGGATTGATTTTTGTGACGCCGGAAAAATCGGCGCTTAGACTTCGCGAAATAATGTCGAGAAAGGCTCCGGACGGCTACGGCACGCAGTTTGCGCCGGAGCAGAATGGCGTGCCCGGCAGGCAGCCGGCGGGGAAACTTCTTGTCGAGGATCAAAAATGATCGAATCCAAATTTGTGGCCGCCGTGGTGCAAGCGGCGCCGCATTATCTCAACCTGGAGGCGTCGGTCGCCAAGGCCATCGAACTCATCCGCGATGCGGCAGCTTCGAACGCCCGCCTGATTGCATTTCCCGAACTCTGGCTGCCGGGCTATCCGTGGTGGGTTTGGCTGGGGCCGGAAGAGTGGGCCGAGTCGTGTGGTTTCAACAGCCGCTACCGTCGCGAAGCGTTCGATTTTTCCGGCGCCCACGCGCAGCGTTTAAAGGAGGCGGCGCGAAAATACGGCATTGCGGTGGCGATGGGTGTGGCCGAAAAGGCGGACGACACGCTGTATATCAGCCAGTGGCTCATCGGCGACAACGGCGACACGCTTTGGCAGCGCCGCAAGCTCAAGCCAGGTTTCGTCGAGCGGAACCTGTTTGCCGATGGCGGGGCCGGCAACCTCAACGTGGCCGAGACGCCGCTGGGGCGTGTAGGCGGTTTGTGCTGCAGCGAGCATCGCCACCCCCTGTTCAAGTACGCTTTGTACGAGCAGCATGAGGAAATCCATATCGCGGCTTGGCCGAGTTTCCAGGCCAATCAGCCGCAGCGTCCAGGTATCGGTCCGGAAATCAACAATGCCCTGAGCCGGATCTATGCCGCCGAAGGCGGGTGCTATGTATTGGCGCCGTGCGCACTGGTGACGGGCGAGATGATCGATCTGGTTTGCGACACCCCGGAACGCAAGGCCCTTCTGCAGAAAGGGGGCGGCTTTGCTTGCGCATTCGGCCCGCACGGCAACGCGCTGGGAACTCCGCTCAATGAGCATGAAGAAGGACTGATGCTCGTCACGATAGATCCAGAGCAGATTCGTGCCGCCAAGACAGCCTATGACGTGGTCGGGCATTCCGCGCGGCCCGATGTCGCCAGGCTGGAAATGGCTTCCGCGCGGGAAGGCGGTTCGCAGCATGGTTGATTCCCTGTCTTTGAACGACGAGCAAAAGGCCATGCAGGCCGGAGCTTTCGGAGAGAGCGTGCGCTGGGCGATCAAACAGCAGATCGACGTGGCCAGGTTTTTTGGCGCAGCCCGCCTGTTGCCCGTTGCTTCCGTGCATGCCAGTGCCGAGATCGGCATCATGGGGGAAAACGGCTTGTCCCTGCTGGAAAAGATGTCGCGAGAGGGCGCTCGCGTACGGGTACCGTCGACCACCGCGGCATGCAGCGTCGATTTTTGCCGTTGGCGCGAATTTTGCCTGTCTTCCAGTCACGTCGAGCAAGAGCGCGAATTGCATGAATGTTTTCATTCGATGGGGTTTGTCGACACGTCCACCTGCATCAATTATCAAACGGTGAGTCCACCGCGCTTTCGCGAGCATCTTGCCTGGGGTGATACCGGGGCCGTGGCATTCGCGAATGGCGTGATGGGGGCGCGCAGCAATTACGAAGGCGGGCCGGCGTCGATCGCCGCGGCATTGACGGGATACACCGCGGAATACGGCTTTCATGTTGATGGAAATCGGCGCGCGACCTATGTTTTCGAGATCGATGGCCGGTTGCAGGGCGCCAGCGATTGGGGGGCGCTGGGCGCGCTGATCGGCAGCGAGCTGGCCGACTACTGGAGGGTGCCGGCGATTGTCGCGCCCGATTGTTCGCCAACCGTGGATGAACTGAAACACCTTGCCGCATCGCTGGCAAGTTTTGGCTCGACAGCCATGTTCCACGTGATCGGCGCGACTCCCGAAGCGGCGACGCTCGATGCGGCTTGCCAGGGGGACATGCAGGACATTACCCGGCGCAGGCTGACCAGGCAGGATATCGCGTCGGTCTACCAGCGGTTTCCCGCCACGCAGCAGCGTATCGATCTCGTCGTGTTTAGCGCGCCGCAACTTTCCCTGTTCGAAGTCAAGGAAATCGTCGACGTCCTCGGCGGGCGGCAGGTTGCAAGCGGCACGCGGCTGATCATTACGGTCAATCATCAGGTCGAGGGAGAACTGAACCGCCTCGGCTTGTCGCAAGCCCTGTTCTCCGCCGGCGCCGAGCTGCTGACGGGAACCTGTTTCTATGTCATGTCGCCGGCCGAAGTCCGGAGCCGGTTCGGGTTCCAGACACTCGTGACGCCTTCCGCGAAGCTGGCGAATATTGCCGGCGGCTTCGGCTACAGGCCGACCCTGCTGGATATGCGGTCGTGCGTCGAGTCGGCCGTTGCGGGAGAGCTGCGCCATGGATGATCCGGCGACGCAATCGGCCGGGCGTTCGGCTTCAGGTCGAGTGCTGCGCTTCAGGCGGGGATACGGAAATGCCGTCGAAGGCGAGCTTATCGTCTCCGCCCAAGGCTTTAACGCACGTTACGACATGGATCTTCAAAAGGGTGTGTTCACCCGCCTTGGCCATGATTTGCACGGCGAATCGGTCAAGGGAAAGATTTTTGTTTTTGCGACGCCGAAGGGCGGCATTGCAACTTCCTGGGCATTGGCGAACATCCGGCAGCATGGGCTGGCGCCATTGGCCCTCGTTTGCCGGCGGGCAAATCCCGTCGTTGTGCAGGGAGCCGTGCTGGCCGGTATTCCCATTGCCGATTCTTTCGATCTCGATCCCGTCGAGAGCCTCAAGACGGGCCAGCGGGCAAGGCTCGATCCGGAGCACGGCGTTCTGACCGTGCTTGAGCCATATGCTCGAGAATTTCAGCGGTGGACATGATGTCGGCGTATTTGGCGTCCATGTCGATCAGGCTGGTGGCATGGCTGGATTGCAGGCGATCGAAGCAGGCGTCGTCGGCCACCGCGATACGGTAATTGGCGCTGAACCCGTCGACCACGGTGGCGCGCACACAGCCAGAGGTGCTGCATCCGGTTACGACCAATGAATCCACCCCGAGCAAGGTAAGGTGCGACTGCAGGGGCGTGCCGAAAAACGCGGAAGGCTTTTGCTTGCCGATGATCAGGTCGTCGGGCTCGGGTTTGATGGCGTCCACGATTTCATCCGGATGAAGCGGGGATTCGGGCCGGGCTTGGGAATCCGGCCGTGAGCGTGCGTGTTTCCAAAGCCACGATCCCATGTCCCATTTGTCTTCCCGGTACGCGCCCCGGGTGTATATGACAGGCCGCTTCCGGGCGCGAAACGCGCAGGCCAGCCGGCCGATGTGCTGGATGGCGGCCCAGGCCTCTTCGCCGCAAGAGTTCGGCCAGCGCCGTATGGAGTCGAGAATGGGTTCGGGCCGGTCTCCGCAAAAGCCGTAGGTCACATCGACGATCAGCAATGCCGGCGCGGCGCCGAAGCCCATGCGGGCGCCATAGCCGGACAGCTCCATGACTTCCCTGTCTCGAGCGGTAAGGTAATTGAGTTTTGATTCAAGCGTGCTCATGGCGCGGGTGCTCAGCTGAAGATTTCGGTGCAGCCGCGCGCTTTTTCGAGCGAGGCCAGTTTGCGCATGAAGTAATTCCACGAGTGCTCGACGTGTATCGGGGTCATGATCTGTGCCCGACGCTTCTGCCGCACCGGGGCGGGGGGGAAGGTCGCCGTGGCGCGTGTCTGGATGCCGTGGAAGTGGATGCGCGCGGCCCGTTCGAGGAACACGCCCACGCATACGGCATGGGCTATCGACGTGCCGCAGAACGTGACCCCATGATTGGCCATGAGGACGGCGAAGTGATTGTCCAGGGTGCGCGCAAGCGCTTCGCCGTCTTCCTTGGTGGTCAGCAGCGCGGTTTCATCGCGGTGGCAGGGCAGGACGTCGAAATAGTCGGCATCCAGCGTAAACGGCGCGAGAGGGGAGTCGAGCGAAGAGAGGGTGCTGGCGTAGGGGGGGTGGGTGTGGGCGACGACGGCTACGTCCGGACGATTGCGGAGAATCTCGGAATGGATGGGCCATTCCGAATGCCGGCCGCCTTCTCCTTCGAGCTTGGCGCCGTCGTAGTCGACAAGCACGAAGTCGTCGGCCGACACGATTTCGCCGAGCCCGCGTGCATTGCGTTTGAGCCAGAAGCCGCGGCCCTCGGGATCCCGCAGGGATACATGGCCCAGCGTCATGTCTCCGTGGCCTTCCATTTCGAGGATGCGGCAGGCCGCGGCAAGCTGATTCAACTGTTCTTTCAATGTCATTTCAAATCTCTAAAGGTGATGGACTGGAGTCCTGGGCCGCCCCCTTGGGCTCCCAGAAGACCAGGCGGTTACGAACGGCGACGACAATCCGATCCAGCACGAAGCCCATGATCGCCACGGCTATCACTCCCGCATAGGACGAGGCGTACATGAAGGATGCCGAGGCATACGAAATGTAATAGCCCAGCCCGACGCTTTCGCCGATCATCTCGGTGACGATCACGACGACCAGGGACAGCGGCAGCGCGACCCGGATGCCTGACATGATGGAAGGAAGCGCGGCCGGAAGGAGGACGCGGAAAAACGTGCGGAACGGGCTGGCCCCCATATTGTTTGCGCTCCAGATGAGCCTGGGGGCGACGGCCCGTATGCCGAAGTAGGTGTTGACGGCGATTGGAAAGGAGCACTCCAGGGCTATCAGGGCGATTTTCGATGGCGATCCGAAGCCCAGTATCAGGATGAAAACCGGGTATAGCGCGATTTTCGGCACGGGATAGCCGAACGAGAATATCGGCTCGACCAGTTGTTCGAACCAGCGGATGCGCGCCATGAACACGCCGAGCAATATGCCCGCGACGATGGCGATGCCGAAGCCGCTGAGCGCGCGCATCAGGGAAACCGAGGCGTGGTGAATGATTTCGCCGCTCCAGACGCCTTTTAGGAAGGCCGCGCCGATTACACCCAGC
>JBEBXF010000009.1:0-22367 GCA_040391725.1 Eoetvoesiella caeni
CGATGCACGCGCGTTATAGAGAGCCTCGCCATCGGACGAGGCATTGCCGGGGTGGTTAGCCATTACGTATGCCCTAGCCCGCCGCGACCGCGATATTTTCGACGATGGCGACAACTTCGGCGCGCGCTTTGGCGTTCAACCCGGCTATGGGCGGACGCGCGGGACCCGCGTCGCGTCCCGCCATGGCCATGGCTTCCTTGATGACCACGGGAAACGACGCCAGCGCCCACGCGGCGCGCAGCGGGGCGAAGATATTCGAAATACGCAGCGCCTCGGCGTAATCGCCGGCCTGCACGGCGTCGTACAGCCGCACCATGAGTTCCGGAAATACATTGGCGGCGGGCGAAATCGTGCCTTGCGCTCCATGCAGCATCATGGAGACAGCCAGAGTGTCCCTGCCGGAAAACAACAATGATTTGCGCGGCGCGAGCAATTGATACTCTATCGACTGGGTAAGGTCGCCGGCGGAGTCCTTGACGCCCACGATATTGTCGGCAATGTCCATGCAGCGAGCCAGGGTCTTGGGAAGGACATTGACGCTGGTACGCGGCGGGTTGTTGTACAGCATGACAGGCAGCCTGGTCGCCTTGGCGATCGCCGTATAGTGCTCGACCAGTTCGTCCTGGGAGGGCTGGACGAAATACGGCGTGATCACCAGCGCCAGATCGGCCCCCATGGCTTCGGCCGCTTTGGTGATTTCTATGGCCTGGCGCGTAGTGGCGGCACCCGTGCCGGCATACAGAGGCACGCGGCCGTTGATGGTCTCGGTGGCAGTTTCCAGCAGTTGCAGATGCTCGCGGGTATCAAGCGCGAAAAACTCGCCCTGGCTTCCCGCCACCGAGATGCCGTGCACCCCCGCGTCGATATAGCCGTCGATCAGTTCGGATATGCGCTTGACGTCCAGGGAATAGTCGGCGGCGAACGGAGTCGCCATGGCGGGGATGACGCCGTGGAATTTCGAAATGTCCATTAGTTCTCCATGAATTGTTTTACGGGCGTTCAATCGACGCCCATCAGGTGTCCGAGCTGGGCGACATAGCGGCCGAACTCGACAGATTCTTTACTGGTCCGGGGGTCGCGCGGACGCGGCAGATCGATACGTATGTCCTCCACGATCCTCCCCGGATGCTCGGACATCACGAGTATGCGATCCGATAAAAAGACGGCTTCCGCAATGCTGTGCGTAATAAGCAGCACGGTTTGGCGCATTTCTTGCCAGATGCGCAGCAACTCGACATTGAGCTGGTCGCGCGTGAGCGCGTCGAGCGCTCCAAAAGGCTCATCGAGCAACAGGACGTTGGGACGTGTGAGCAATGCTTGACCCAAGGCAGCCCGCTGACGCATCCCGCCCGAGAGCTGATGCGGATAGTTATGGCGGAACTTTTCCAGTTTCAGAATCGGCAGCACGGCCTCCAGGCGCTGGTCGATCTCGGCCTTGGGCAATTTGCGCACCTCCGCGGCCAGCCGGATATTGTTTTCGACGGTATCCCAGGGGAGCATATTGTGAGTCTGGAAAACCACTCCGACGTCATCGGACATGTCACGATACGATTGCCTGTGGCCCAGCACTGTTACCGCCCCGCCCTCGTCGGGGTCGAGCAGGCCGGCGACGATACGCAGCAACGTGCTTTTGCCGCAGCCGCTGGGGCCGAGGATGGACACGAACTCGCCACGTGGAATGGTGAAGTCCACCTTTTCCAGCGCTCTGACGGAGATGGAGCCGTTGAAGGTTTTCGTGACGCCGTCGATACGAACGGCGGTATCGACCCCACGTCCTTCCTGGCTTGCGCTCATGGTATGTGTCATCACTTTTTGGCGCCCACCCACCCGCCCTGCGAAATATCGAAGACGACGCCGTCCTGGTCGCGGAATTTCATTTCGTAATACAGGCTGGTCTTGTCGTGCGGCAGGTCCATGAAGAACGTGCCCCCATGCTCCTCGATGAGCTTGCGCTGCTCGTCCAGGTCGTCCACCCAGAAGCCGAAGTGATGCGTACCGATCCAGTTCTTGCCACGCTCGAGCCCTGCCGCCTCGTCGGTCTTGTAATTGAGCAAGGCCAGGCAAATGGTGCCGTCGGACAGGTAGACGCCATCGGCGATGGGCGAGTATGTCGGCTCGACGATTTCAAGTCCGAAGACTTCGCTGTAGAATTTTGCGGCTTTCTGGGGATCGGGTACTGCAAGTGCAATGTGACGAAGCTTTGCCATGATAGGCTCCTGAAAAAAGGGTGATCGAAAATTTCGGTTGAACAAGGCCGTGCGCTACAGGCCGCGCCACCAGACGCGCTTGGCGAACAGCTCAACGATCAGGTAAAGCAGCGCGGCCACAACGGAAACCGTGATGAGCGCCGCGAATAGATAATCCGTGCGGGCATTGGCCGTCGTATCCAGGATGAGATGGCCCAGGCCATGTTCCGACCCGACGAACTCGCCGACGATGGCTCCGATTACCGCCAACGGCATGGCCTGCTTGCAGCCGTCAAGAATGAAGGGAAGGGCCGAAGGCACGTACAGACGCCTGAACATGACCCGGGCTGGCGCTCGTATGGCGCGGAAATGCTCGACCAGGTTTGCCGGCGTCGCCGCCAGGCCGCCCATGGTGGCAATGACGACCGGGAAAAAGGCGAACATGAACGCCATGAGGATTTTCGATATGTCGCCATAGCCGAACCAGATGATCATCAAGGGGGCCAAGGCGATCTTGGGCACGCCCTGAAAGACCACGATCAGGGGGTACAGCGTGCGCCGCAGCGTGAACCATCCGTGGATGGCCAGGCCCAGCACTATGCCCAGGACCACGGCAAGAAAGAATCCCGCCAAGACCTCCTGGGTGGTAATCCACGACTGCAGAAGCAGGTTCGTTTTGTTCACCCACATGCTTTCGAGCACCTTCGACAAAGGTGGAAGCAGGTAGGGCTTGATATGAAAAATGACGACGACTTTTTCCCACAGCACAGCCACCACGGCGAACAGGATGATGGGATCGATGTACCGCCGCAGGGCTTGCAGGCGTAAGGACTGCTGTTGCATACGATGTCTCCGATGCATTGTTTTTATAGTTGAAGGCCGCGGGGCGCGGCGATTCGTCGATCGTTCAAGCCCCGCGGTCGCGTACCGTTCTCCTAGCTTTTTCTCGGCCCCCAATCGGGCGGCGGCACGACGAACTTATCGAACTCCCATTGATCGAAAGCCTTGATATCGTTTTTCCAGACGCGGGCGGTATGCGGGTGCTCTGGAGTCACTTGAATCATCTCGGCGTAAAACTCGCAATAGTTCCCGTCCGGATCCTTGAAAACGAGAAACAGGTTTTCACCCGGCCCATGCTTGCCCACCCCGCGGACGATCTCGACGTTCTTGTCCTGCAAGTATTTCGCGGCTTCCTCGATCTCCTGCAGCGACCCGAGCTGGTAGGAAAAATGCTCCAGCCCCGGCCTGCCCGGCGCGTAGGTGGCGTCATACATCGGATCCCGCGTGGATATTTGCGCCAATGCAAGATCGTGATGATCGGTACTGCAACGCAAAAACGCCATTTGATCCTCGATGTAGTCGGAAACTTCCAGCCCGACTATTTCGGTATAGAACTTTACCGACGCCTGGAGATCCCGCACGTTCAGTACGACATGCCCCAGACGTTGCGGCTTTGGACGACTTGCCATGATGCGCCTTTTATTTCAAGAGTTCGTTGGTGTAGATGTCTTCGGCCTTGACCTTGCCTTTCAGGTCGTACGCCTTTTCGACAAAGCTTACCGTCGACTTCATGCGATCCTCGCGCATATAGCCCAGCCCTTTGTCCTTGGCTTGCGGATCGACGATCAAGCCGTTCATTTCCTCGATCTGCTGCAACGCCACCACGGGATCGACCGTGGGGAACATTTTCAGCATGATGGCGGCCGCCTCTTTGGGGTGCTTGATGGAGTATTCAAAACCCGCATAAGAAGCGCGCAAGAATTTCCTGACCATGTCGGGCTTCTTCTGGATAAGCTCTTCGCGCGTGGCAAAACCGCTGCCATAAGCATCCAGCCCATGATCCTTGTAGTCGATCCAGCCAAGTTCGACGCCGGCGGCTTTGGCCCGCTTCTGCATCACGGCTCGATTGCTTGCCTGCCAGCACTCGGCAAGATCGATCCGCCCTTCTATCAGCGAAGCATCGACGACGGCCGGATCCATGCGCAATAAATGGATGAAGTCTTTCGGCTTGCCGTTAAGTTCGAGCCATGCCGGCACGACATTCTGAACGGGAGAAGCCGAACCGCCGCCCATTGTGAGCCCCTTCATATCGTCCAGGGTCTTGATGCTATGGCGTTTGGTGTCGAAGCAAATGCCAGCGGGCCAGTATGTGTTCATGGCCCCCACCATGCGGATCTTCCCGCCATTGATGCGGTTCAGGATAAGGCTGACGGGATCGACATAGCCGAACTCATATTGCCCCTGATCCAGTTCGTTGGCCGTGCGATTACCGCCGTAGCCGCGCACGATACTGACATCCAGTCCCTCTTTCTTGAACAGGCCTTGTTCCTGGGCGACGATCACGCCAATGGAACTGCCTTGCGGCAGCCAGGCCATGTTGTAGGTAACTTTTTCCTGCGCCAAAGCGGATGCGCTGGCGCCGCCCAACACAGCGGCAACTGCCCAGGTGAAAATGCGCACGGTTGCGCTCGATCTGATCGAGTTGTTGATTTGCATGTGATGTCTCCTTGGTGGTGTTGTGACTTCTTATATGTGCCCGCTGACCTCCGAGCCCCTTTCAGTATGCGGCCGTTACTGCAATCCGGCCGCCCTTCCCCCTTAGACCGCTTCCGCCCGAACCTCGTTGGTCAAGGTG
The DNA here is from genome assembly GCA_040391725.1 of Eoetvoesiella caeni. Lineage (GTDB taxonomy): Bacteria > Pseudomonadota > Gammaproteobacteria > Burkholderiales > Burkholderiaceae_B > Eoetvoesia > Eoetvoesia caeni_A. The sequence continues at coordinate 4,822 of JBEBXF010000009.1, forward strand.
CCGATGCCTTCGACGCTGGCAACGATCTTGTCGCCGTGCTTCAGGTAGACGCCGCGCGCCATGCCCACGCCAGTCGGAGTGCCGGTGGCGATGATGTCGCCGGGCTCCAGCGTGACGATGGTGGACAAATAAGCAATTTGCTCCCGCACGCTCCAGATCATGGCCCCCGTGCTGTCCTCCTGCATAGGTACGCCATTGACGTCGAGGCGCAAATTCACTGCCTGAGGATCAGGGATTTGCCATGATGGCACCAACCACGGCCCGATGGGCGCGAATGTATCGTGGCATTTACCCTGAAACCAATCGTGCTTGAAAGGGTAATCGCTGCGCACATTGAGGTCGCGCGCCGAAATATCGTTGATGACGGTGTAGCAGGCCACGGCGTCGAGCGCGTCTTCAACGGATATGCGGCGGCAGCGTTTGCCGATGACCGCGGCAAGTTCGACTTCCCAATCCAGCATATGGGTTTCGGGCGGCATTTGAATGATGTCGCCGTCGCCGACCACGGTATTGGAGAGCTTGAGAAACATATAAGGCTTGCTTTGCGCCTTGGCCGCCAGAACCGTGCCCATTTCATTGGCGTGCTTGGCGTAATTGGATGCCGCGCAGAAAATACGCTGCGCCAGGTAAGGCGCGGCAACTCCGGCACCGCTTGCCACTGCTTGCAGATCGCCCGATGCGATCAGCTTTTCCGCCGCCGGCGCAGCCTCTTTGAGCCAGGCTTCGGTTTCGGGCCAGGTTTGCAGCATGGACAAAACACCGCCCTCAAGCCACTCGGCCTTTATGCCAGCCACCCCCGCTGCCTTGATGGAGCCGAGGTCATACATGATCTTGTTGAAAACCAGGGCCGGCTTGAGCACGGATCCCTGGCGGTATGTGGCTAATGCTACCCAATTCATTGTCTACTCCTTTAGTTGGTTTTCAGCGTTTAATGTATGTTCGTTTTCAATATTGTGTACAATATTATTATTTAGAGTTTTAAAAGTCAATAGAGTAGACTAAAATTTAATTGACGGGGCCCTTTTGAAATAAAAGCGTTCCATCCAGGAAAAATCCCGTATGGGATAATGAAAAACTGTGGACAATACTCGCCGAGCGAGCCTTCTCAACACGGCGGCAATGGAAAACCCAATTGATGCCGCACCCTAGGTATAAGTTGATAAAAGCATGGAAAACGGAAAAACACTTTCACAGACAATTGCCGATCAATTGGCCGAAGAAATAGTTTTGCGCCGGATCTTGCCGGGCACTCGCATGGACGAGCAGTCCATCGCAACCCGATTTGGGGTGTCGCGCAGTCCGGTGCGCGACGCATTGAGGCAGTTGGCGGTTACCCGGCTGGTTCAGTATTTGCCGCGCCGCGGATTTTCGGTGGCGGCCGTCAAGTCCACGGAACTGGACAATCTCTTCGAGGCATCGGGAGAAATCGAAGCGCTTTGCGCCAAGCTGTGCGCGTTACGCGCCAGCGCGGCGGAACGGCGACGCATCGCCCTCGTCCATGAACAGGCGCAGCGCGCAGTCCTTGAAGGCAATACAAAAGGATATTCGAATCTGAATGACGAACTGCATAAGCTGATATATGCCGGGTCGCACAATCAAATCCTGCAGGAATTCGCGCTCGGCATGCGGCAACGGCTGGGGCCGTTTCGCGCCCAGGGCTTTTTTGTAAGCGGCAACCGCATCGAAAAGTCCAACGAAGAACACGAAGAGCTGGTCCGTGCCTTGCTGGCGCAAGACGGCGAAGCTGCCGCCAAAGCCATGTATGGACATACCGCAAACTCCGCCATGAACATCCTCAAGCACCTGGACGAATCAGAGCCCGAATGAAACCCTGCAAACTCTAATCCGAATTCCGGGCCAGAGCGGCCCAGGCCTGCTCGATCACCTGCGGGTCATTGCCGCCCAGCACTTTGGGGTCGGACAACGTCCGCCGCCAATGGCGGGCGCCCGGACGCCCGCTCATCCAGCCCAGCATGGGCCGCACCACGATACGCAGCGGCACGCCTTTGGCGACTTCCCGCGCGGCGTAATCCGTCATGGCGTGTACGACCTGCCCCGGTTCCAGTACGGCGACATCCGGATCGCACATCCGCGACAATTCAGACAGAACGCCCGGCGTGTGCCAGGCCGCGCGGCCCAGCATGACGCCGTCGAAGCCGTCCAATAACTCCCGGGCATGGCTGGACAGGGTGATGCCGCCGTTCAGCACGAACCGGCTGTCCGGGAAATCCGCCTTGAGGCGGGCCGCCATTGCGTAGCGCAACGGCGGGATCTGGCGATTGTCCTTGGGCGACAAGCCCTTCAGCACGGCATTGCGCGCATGCACGATGAACACGCGGCAACCCGCGGCATGCAGGGCGCCGACGAAATCGCGCACGAACCCATAGGATTCGTCGTAATCCAGGCCCAGCCTGTGCTTGACCGTCACCGGCACCGACACCGCGTCCTGCATGGCCTTGACGCAGTCGGCCACCAGGGCCGGCTCGGCCATCAGGCAGGCGCCGAACGCGCCCTTTTGCACGCGCTCGGACGGGCAGCCGCAATTCAGGTTGATTTCGTCGTAGCCCCACTGCTGGCCCAGCCGGGCGCAGTCGGCCAGGGCAGCGGGTTCGCTGCCGCCCAGTTGCAGGGCTACGGGCTGCTCTTCGTCGTTGAAGTCCAGGTGCCTGGCGACGTCGCCGTGCAAAAGCGCGCCGGTGGTGATCATCTCGGTGTACAGACGGGCTTTGGGCGCCAGCAAACGGTGAAAGTAGCGGCAATGCCGATCCGTCACGTCGATCATGGGCGCGACGCACACGCGCCAATCCGCAACGCTGTCGCGCACGGGCGCCGAATCGGGCAGGCCGGCGGCGCCGGTCGGAAAATCTGGATTCACTAGGGCATTCACTGAAACAGGATCGATAAAAATGAATTCGCCGCGAACGGAAGTCGATGCGAATGTTGTGGATAATGACGAAAGCGATGCGCCGCGCCCACCATCTTCGGACAAAGCCTGGGCGATTTTAACGTCCTCGCGCCCCGGCCGTCCCGATCGAGCTTGCTTGCCGGGCATGCCATGCATGCGCGCAAGCGCATCCTGGTCTAAAATCGATGGCCCGCACTGGCAGCCCATTTCATCGAGTTTACCGCCTATGGCCGTTTTTACCTCCGTCAGCGACAGCGATGCCCGCGAACTACTAGCGCACTACAAGCTGGGCGAACTGGTGACGCTGCGCGGCATCACCGCCGGCATCGAGAACACCAATTATTTTCTCACCACCACGCAGGGCGAATATGTACTGACCCTGTTCGAAGTCCTGACCGCCGAACAACTGCCTTTCTACATCGAACTCATGCATCACCTGGCGGGCCATGGCATCCCCGTGCCCCAGCCCCAGACGCAAATCGACGGCAAACGCCTGACCTCCCTGCACGGCAAACCTTGCGCCATCGTCAGCCGGCTTTCGGGCGGCTACGAACCGGATCCGGGCCCGGCCCATTGCGCCCTGGCCGGCGAAACACTGGCGCGCGCACATCTGGCGGGCTCGTCGTTCGACATACGGCAACCCAACCTGCGCGGGCTGGACTGGTGGCAAAAAACCATTCCGCAGGTATTGCCCTTCCTGAACCCCGCGCAGGCCGAACTCATCCAGACCGTGCTGGCCGAACAAACGCGGTTTGCCGCCGGCCCCGTCTATAAAGCCCTTCCCTACGGCCCTGCGCATTGCGATCTGTTCCGCGACAACGTGCTGTTCGACGGAACGTTCGAGACGCCCCAAATGGGCGGCTTCATCGATTTTTATTTCGCCGGCTGGGACACCTGGCTGTTCGACGTGGCCGTCAGCGTCAACGACTGGTGCATCGAGCGGCACACCGGCGTATTCGATCAGGACAAGCTGCAAGCCTGGCTGCGGGCCTATGCGGCGGTCAGGCCATTCACCACCGAGGAAAAGCTGGCCTGGCCCGTGCTGCTGCAGGCCGCCGCGCTGCGGTTCTGGGTGTCGCGGCTGTTCGACTTTTATCTTCCGCGCCCGGCCCAAACCCTCAAGCCGCACGATCCGCGCCACTTCGAGCTCGTCCTGCTGGCGCGCCGCCGCGATGCCGCGCTGGCGTTACCATAGGCTCATCGGCAAGCCCGCTCCGGGCGCAAGCGACACACCCATTCTGGATTGAACCAATACTATGCAAGCAGCCACCCTCCCGTTTTCATCCGGCTGGCGATGGATACAAGACGGGGCTGGAATCTTCAAGCGCCAGCCCATGGCCATGTTCTTCTGGAGCCTGGTAACCGGCTTCCTGATCACCGTCGCCTACCTGATTCCGCTGATCGGGCAAATGGTGCTGATCGCCGCCATGCCCATCCTGACCTTCATCACCCTCAATGCCAGCCGCAACATCGTCGCAAACCGCCCCATGCTGCCCGGCATGTGGCTGGCGCCGCTGCGCGACACCCAAACACGGCGCAGCCTGATGCGACTGGGACTGGTTTATCTGGGGTTCTGCCTGCTGGGCGGTTTTCTGGCCACCTTGCCGTTTCTGGACGGTCTGATGGCCGCCGTTTCGGCCGACGGCAACGTCGATCAACTGGCGTTGGCGCAGGCCATACGCGGCCCGTTCATTGCCTTCGGAATCCTTTACGTGCTGATCTCCGCCCTGTTCTGGCATGCTCCCGCGCTGATGGGCTGGCATCGGGTCAAGCTGGTGCAGGCCATGTTCTACTCCATGGTGGCATGCTGGCGCAACAAATGGCCATTCCTGCTTTACGGGCTGAGCTGGGGCGTCATTTTCCTGGCAACCCAGCTTCTGGGCAATATGCTGGTCGACCTGGGACTGGGAGCGGGCGTGGTGCAGATTGTCCTGACCCCGGTCAACCTCATTATTGCCGCCATCCTGTATTGCAGCTTCTACCCGACCTACATGAGCGTATTCGGCGCGAACTACCCCGCGCAGGCCGACGACCGTTAAATCCAGTCGTGCCAGACCGGCGTCAGGCCCGGCGGCAGCGGGGGCAAGGCGCCCAGGTCGATGCGGCTTTCGCCCGGGGCATGAAAATCCGAGCCGCGCGACGCCAGAAAGCCGTATTGCCGGGCGATGTCGGCATACTGGCGGTACTGGTCGGGCCGATGGCTGCCGGTAACCACTTCGATGCCCTGCCCGCCCAATTGCTTGAAATCGTCGAACAAGGCGCCGAACTGCGTCGGCGTATACATGTAGCGCCCAGGATGGGCCAGCACGGCGCGCCCGCCCGCGGCCAGTATCCAGGAAACGGCCTGGCTCAGGCTGGACCAATGCACCCGCACGTAGCCGGGCTTGCCATCGCCCAGGTATTTGTCGAAGGCTTCCTGCATGCCCTTGCACAAGCCCTGCTCGACCATGAAGCGGGCAAAATGGGTGCGGCTGAGCAGGCCCGGATTGCCCGCATAGCGTAACGCGCCCTCGTAGCTCCCGGCCACGCCTTGAGCTTCCAGCCGGCGAGCCATTTCGCGAGCGCGCTCTATGCGGTCGGCGCGGATGCCGTTCAAGCCCTCCTGCAGAACCGCGTTATTCACATCGACGTTCAGGCCCACCACATGAACCGTTTGATTGGCCCAGGTCGTCGACACCTCGACGCCGGGAATGAACACCATACCCAGCTCGCGCGCCGCCCGGCCCGCCTCGGCCACCCCCGACAGCTCGTCGTGATCGGTCAGCGACCACACGTCGACGCCGTTGCGGCTGGCCCGTTCCGCAAGCTCGGCTGGCGCAAGCACGCCGTCGGACACGCTGGAATGGCAATGCAGATCGACGTTGAGGGGACTCTTGGAATTCATGCTTTCTTCTCGAAACCGGCCGAAATCATGCGGCCAATAAAAACTGCCTGATGGGCTCGATCTGCTCGTCGACGAGCAAGGTGGGCGCATGGCCAACATCGGGAAACTCGACCATGGAGGCATGCGGATTGCGGGCCAGCATTTCGGCGGCCGCCTCCGGGGACAATAGATCGGATTGCTGGCCACGGATCAGCAATATGGGCGCATCGATGCTTTGATAGGCGGCCCACAGCACGAGTTCGGCCGCCGTCACGCTGGTTTCGTTCTGCAAGGCCATGGGTTCGGCCATGCGCACATCGTAGTGCTTGATCCAGTGATCGCCCTGCCGGTTGAACACATGGCGCGTCAGTTGCTCCCATTGCTCGGGACTGTGCCGCCCGAAGCCTTCCGACACGGATCGCACGTACTCCACCGCCTGCGCAAAGTTGTCGAACTGCGGGCTTTTTCCCACGTACTCGACAATGCGGCTCAAACCCGCAATGCTCAGCTGCGGGCCGACATCGTTCAGCACCAGTTTGTTGAAGCGGATGGTTTGCTGCGGCGGCAGGCCGAAAGCGCCGCGATCCGGACGTTGAACGGCGGACATGGCCAGCGCGCCGGCCAGCCCCAAGGCGATGAGCCCGCCCATGGAAGTACCCAGCCAGTCCAGCCGGACGGGATTCAAACGGGCGATGAGAGTCAGCATGTCGGCGACGTATTGCGGCACCGCATAGCCGGCCGGATTGACGAGCCAGTCCGATTTTCCGCGCCCCACGACGTCGGGGCAGACGACACGGAAACGACGCTGCAGCCGCTTGGCGATTTCGTCGAAGTCGCGGCCGGTGCGTGTCAGGCCGTGCACGCCAAGCAGAACGTCGCGATTGCCGGGATCGCCCCATTCCCAATACGCCATGCGATGCGTGCCCGCGGGGCTTGCGCACATTACATATTCGAGACGAGGTTCCGGCATGGGCGCTCCGTAAAAAAGCGAAAAGATGAATGGGCTGTCTGGTGAAGAACTCCGGCCCAAGGGCCGGAGCGTCTCCGCCACCATACGGGGGCGCCTTGGGCGCCGTATCGACGTTGCCTCGCTTGACCTCGGCCTGAAGGCCGAGGCTTGCGCTTTGGCGCGTGGTCAGCACGCTGGGTCGGCCCATTAGCTTACTCCACAAACAGCGTCGCCGGACACTCCAGATAGCCGCGAACCGCCTGGATGAAACCGGCGGCGTACGCGCCGTCGACGACGCGGTGATCGAACGACGATGAAAGGTTCATGCTCTTGCGCGCCACGATGGCGCCCGACAGCACGGCGGGACGCTCGACAATCCGGTTCACGCCCACGATGGCCACTTCGGGGTAGTTGACCATGGGTGTGGAAACGATACCGCCCAGGCGCCCGAGGTTGGTCAGGGTGATGGTCGAGCCGCCCTGGTCGGCGAGCCTGGTCTTTCCGGCCCGCGCTTCGCCGGCCATGCGCGCGATTTCCTTCGCGCAAAACCAGAGGTCGCGGCTTTCCACATTGCGCAGCACCGGAACCAGCAGGCCGTCTGGCGTATGCACCGCCACGCCCGCATGCACCGAGGAATAATGCGTAATCACCTCGGCCTGGTCGTCGTAGCGGGCATTGACCAGAGGATAGCCGCGCGCAGCCAGCGCCATGGCGCGCAAGATGAACGCCGATATCGTCAGGCGGCCCCTGTCCTCTTCCCACTTGGCGTTCAGGCGCGCGCGCAGCGCCTCGAGCTCGGTCACGTCCACCTCTTCCACATAGCTGAATTGCGGGACATGCCGCAGCGCTTCCTGCATCTTGCGGGCCATCTGGCGCCGGACTCCGGCAAGCGGCAGCGCCGTTCCGTCCTGCACGGCGACGCCGCCGTCACTCGCCGGCCCACGCGCGCCAGCGGAATGCGGCCTGCTCCGGCCCGCCTGCCAGGCATCCAGGTCCGCATGCAGGACACGGCCTTCCGGGCCGCTGCCGCGCACATCGGCCAGGTCGATGCCGGCTTGACGCGCATGCTGCCTGACGGAAGGCGATGCCAGCGCCTTGCCGCCGCCAGCACCGCCCGATACGAGCTGCGCAAACGCATGATCCGGCCCGGCCCGCCGCTCGGCGTCGGCTCCGGGCGGTTCAGGCTGCTGCAGCACGGGCGCCGCAGCCTCTGTTTCGATATGGATGAGGTCGGAACCCACCGCCACGGTCTCGCCTTCTTGCGCATGAAGGGCGACAACCGTGCCGCTGACCGGCGAGGGGATCTCGACCGTGGCCTTGTCGGTCATGATGTCCGCCAGGGCTTGCTCTTCGGCAACTTCGTCCCCCACCTGGACATGCCAGGCAACCACCTCGACCTGCGCAATACCCTCGCCGATGTCCGGCACCTTGACGATGTTCAACGCCATTATTGGGCCTCCACGCAACGCTTGAATGCCGCCGCCAGCCTGGCCGGCCCCGGAAAATACGCCCATTCCTGCGCATGAGGATACGGCGTGTCCCACCCCGCCACGCGCTCGATGGGCGCCTCGAGGTGGTAGAAACAGTGTTCCTGAATCAGGGCGGCCAGTTCGGCCCCGAATCCGCTGCTGCGCGTCGCCTCGTGCACGATGACGCAGCGGCCGGTTTTCTTGACCGACTCGACCAGGGTATCGAGATCCAGCGGCCACAAGCTGCGCAAATCGATGATTTCCGCATCGATGCCCGATAATTTGCAAGCCGCTTCGGCCACGAAGACCATGGTTCCGTAGGTAAGAACCGTCAACGCGCTGCCCGGCCGGAATACCGCCGCCGACTCCAGCGCGACGGTGTAGTAGCCCGGCGGCACATTGCCCAGGGGATGACTGGACCAAGGCACGACGGGCTTGTCGTGGTCGCCGTCGAACGGCCCGTTGTAAAGCCTTTTCGGCTCCAGAAAAACAACGGGATCGTCGTTTTCGATGGCGGCGATCAGCAAACCTTTGGCGTCATAGGGATTGGAGGGCATCACCGTGCGCAGGCCGCTGACATGCGTGAAAAGCACCTCGGGGCTTTGGCTATGGGTCTGGCCGCCGAATATTCCCCCGCCGCACGGCATGCGTATGGTCAGCGGCGCCGTGAACTCGCCGGCGGATCGATAACGCAGCCTGGCCGCCTCGGACACGATCTGGTCCATGGCCGGATAGTAGTAATCGGCGAACTGGATTTCGACCACGGGCCTCAGGCCGTAGGCCGCCATGCCCACCGCCGCGCCCACGATGCCGCTTTCCGAAATGGGCGCATCGAACACGCGCGTGCGGCCGTACTTGGCCTGCAACCCCTCGGTGCAGCGGAACACCCCGCCGAAGTAGCCGACGTCCTCGCCGAACACCACCACGTTTTCGTCGCGTTCGAGCATGACGTCCATGGCCGAACGCAAGGCCTGCACCATGGTCATCGAAACCGTTTCCGCGACATCCTGGATTTGCGCCGCCATGATCATTCTCCCGATCGAAAATCCGCGAGCTGCCGGCGCAGATGCGCGGGCATGACCTTGTATACGTCGTCGAACATGGAATCGGGGCTGGGGATGCGCCCCGTGGCCAGCGAGCCATGGCTTTCCGCCTCTTTCTGCGCCGCCAGCACTTCGGCCTCCAGCTCCTTGAGCACGGCCAGGTTTTCCTGCTCGGACCAGATGCCCTGCCGCTCCATGTACTGCCGCAGGCGGGGAATGGGATCGCCCAGCGGAAAATTGGCCCAATCGTTTTCCGGCCGGTAGCGGGAAGGATCGTCCGACGTGGAGTGCGCGCCGCCGCGGTACGTCACCCATTCGATCAGGGTGGGCCCGATATTGCCGCGCGCCCGTTGCGCGGCCCATCGCGAGGCCGCATAAACGGCCAGGAAGTCGTTGCCGTCGACCCGCAACGACGCAATGCCGCTGCCGATCCCGCGCGCGGCGAACGTGGTTTCCTCGCCGCCGGCTATGGCCTGGAAAGTGGATATGGCCCACTGGTTGTTCACGACATTGAGAATGACCGGCGCCCGGTAGACATGGGCGAAGATCAGCGCCGAGTGGAAATCGGATTCAGCCGTGGCGCCATCGCCGATCCAGCCTGAAGCGATACGGGTATCGCCTTTGATGGCCGAGGCCATGGCCCAGCCCACGGCCTGCACGAACTGCGTGGCCAGATTGCCCGACAAGGTAAAGAAGCCCGCGTCGCGCATGGAATACAGCACCGGCAGCTGGCGCCCCTTGAGGCGGTCGTTCTCGTTGGACAGCAGTTGGCAGATGATGTCGACCAGCGGCGCATTGCGGGCCATCAGGACGCTTTGCTGGCGGTACGAGCAAAAGCACATGTCGTCCGGATTGAGCGCCATGGCCTGCGCCACGCCCACCGCCTCCTCGCCCAGGCATTGAATGTAGAACGACATTTTCTTCTGGCGCTGGGCGACCAGCATGCGCGTATCGAATATGCGGGTCTTCATCATGGCGCACAGGCCTGCCCTGAGCGTTTCGGGGCTGATGTCGGGCGCCCAGGGCCCTACCGCGCGCCCATCGTCGTCGAGCACACGGATCAGCGTATAGGCAAGATCGATGAGCTCGGAAGCGGACGTGTCGATTTCGGGGCGGCGCGCCTCACCGGCGGGCGCCAGGCGCAAATACGAAAAATCGCTGGGATGGCCGGGGCGCCCGGAGGGCTCCGGCACATGCAGCCTTAGTGGTTGCGATTGGCTCATGAAAGCTCCTTCCCGTATCGAAGCTGCTGCTTTCCATTCTACCGCCGATTACCTTCCCTGCCAGTATCGCCGCCGCGCCTGCCGGCTGCTTTGCACGGCCAGGCCTTCGGGGCGCGACAGGAACGATACGGCGCCTTCCGTGTCGGTGCGCCAGAACCGCGCGCCGGAAGCCTCCCAGCGCTGCTGCACCCGCGGATTGGGATGGCCGTAGCGGTTCCAGGCTCCGGCTTGCGCAACGGCATGGCCCGCGTTCGCCGCCTGCACGAACGCGGCTCCCGACGATCCGGCGGATCCATGATGCCCTACCGCCACGACGTCGATGTCCGCCAGACCCCTGTCGACCAGGATGCGCTCCTGCGCCACACCGATGTCACTGGTCAAAAGAATGGAGTGGTGCTTTCCCCGTATGCGCAGCACGCAGGCCGCATCGTTCGGACGAGCCGGCGCCTTGCGGCCCGTCCCGGCCTTGCCCGGCAACGGCCACAAGAACTCGAAGGCCACGCCGTCCGTCCGCCACGCCACCCCGTATTCGCACGCCGACATGGCCAGGGGCATGGCGGGCAACTGCCCGGCAAGACCGAGCAAGCCCGCTTCGCGGCCAAGGTAGGCCTGCAAGTCGAAGGAACTGTACGACTGCTGCACGGCCATAGAGGAAAGCAGGCTGCGCGCGCCGCCCGCATGGTCGATATCGGCATGCGACACCACCAGCACGTCGATCGCGCGCTCGCCCAGCGCCTTCAGGAAAGGCAGGACGATGCGGGCCCCGCCATCCGACTCCGGGCCGCTGCGCAATCCTGTATCGAACACCAGCACATGGCGCGCCGTCTGCACGACCAGCGAGCCGGCCTGCCCGACATCCAGCGCGAACAGATTCCACCCGCCCGGCGGCGGGCGCTCCGCGCGCCAGAACAAGGCCGGCAGCACCATCAGCCAGGCGGCCCGCCGCATGGGCAGCCCGTAAGGCATGATGGCCAGCAGCAGCCCCAGCACGGCGAACAAGGTCAGCCACGCCGGCGCGGCGGCCACGCCCACGCTAGCCAGATCCAGCCCGGCAAGCCACACCGTAGGCCGCATCAGCGCATCGAGCACGGCATGCCCCAGCCAGGCGGTGGCCGCCGCTGCAAGTTCCAGGCCTGGAAGCACGGCGAACAACGCCAGCAATAGGGACAGCGGCGTGACGATGAACGTCACCAGCGGTATGGCATAGGCATTGGCCAGGGGCGATACCAGCGACACCTCGTTGAACAGCAGCGCCAGCGCCGGCATGAGCGCCACGGTGATCGCCAGTTGCAAAGCCGTGGCCGCAGCCAGGCCAAAGGCCATCACCCGCATCCGGGAAAGTTCGGCATGCCGCATATGCCTTCCCCACCACGAGGCGCTGGCCATCAGCACCCAGACGGCGCCAAAGGAAAGCCAGAAGCCGCTGGCCAGCATCGCCCAGGGATCCAGCAGCACCACCGCCAGGGCGGCAAGACACACTAGGCGGGACGCGCTGAACGGAACACGGAAGACATGCGCGCCGGCCAGGACGGCCAGCATCAAAAAGGTGCGCCGCGCCGGCACGCCCCACCCCGCCAGAAGGCAATACAGCCAGGCAACCAGCAAAGCCGCCAGGGACGCGGCGATTTGCGCGGGCAGGCGCTCGGCCAGCATCCGCCCGCCAAGACGGCAGCGCCGCCAGGCCCAAAGAACCGTCAATCCGCCAAGCGCGGCGATCATCGTGATGTGGCCGCCGCTGATCGCAATAAGATGGCTCAGGCCTGCCCTGTTGAATATCCGCCAGTCGGAAGCCGGTATGGCCGCCTGGTCGCCTATGCTCAGCGCCAGCAGCACCGATCCATAGCGTTTGCCCTCGATGAACGGCGACACCGCCGATCGCACCCGATGGCGCATGCGCTCGGCGGCTACCGTCAGGCTGCGCCAGGGATCATCTTCGAGCAGCACCGGCATGCCGCGCACACGGCCCACCGCCCGGATCCCCTGGGCGAACAGATGGGACTCGTAGTCGAAGCCGTGCGGGTTATGCACACCATGCGGCCGCCGCAGCGTCAGCGCCATGCGCCAGACCTGCCCGGGCGCCAGCTCGGGAAACTCGGCGGGAGTCGCACGGGACAAACCATATGGCCCGGAATAAGCGGCTGCATTCCACGACACCTGGATGCGCGACGGCACGCCCTGCGGCCTGGAAGAAATGACGTCGGCCTCGAACACGCGGCTGTCCGCATCGACGCGCACCAGGCCAGCCACCCTGAGCACGACGCGCGACACTTTGTCCTGGTTGCCGTCCTCCAGGCTGTCGGCCAGGCGCAGTTGGGCAAGCGCCACGGTATACGCCAGGCCAAGCGCAGCGCCCCAAAGCGGAACCAGTAAAAGCCAAAGCCGGCATGCCCGGACGCGGCGGCACAGCACGAAGGCGCCCGCCGACAACACCGCCATGGCCGCAACCGCCCCCCCCAAGCCGAAGGCCCCCGGCAGACCCGGCAGGCTTTGCACGGCGCCCGATGCCAGCAGAAAGGCCAAGATGCCTGCACGCCCCGTCACCGCCCCACCTCCATAAAGCGGACAGCATAGAAGCGCACGGCTGAATCCAGCGGCGTAAAGGGACAAAACCGGAACATCGGCTTGTACCTATGCCCGCTCATGGCCTTGCTACCCGAAGGCAGGCATGAACCATGGAGGGCAAGCTCAACCGGCGAAACCCGCGACGAAACAGGCGACGGCCACCGAAGCGCCCACCCCTGGTTTGGTATGATCTACGCCTTATCGTCGGGAGAAAAAAGTGAAAGTCATTATCGTTGGCGCTGGCATCGGCGGCCTGACCCTGGCCTTGATGCTGCACAAGCGCGGCATCGAGTGCGATGTCTACGAAAGCGTGCGCGAACTCAAACCGCTTGGCGTGGGCATCAATCTGCTGCCTCACGCCGCCAACGAAATGCGCCAGCTGGATCTGCTGGACACGCTGAGCGCCCGATCCGTGCTGACCTCGGCCCTGCACTATTACAACAAGCACGGGCAAACCATCTGGGAAGAACCCAGGGGGCTTGCCGCCGGCTATCCCGTGCCGCAGCTTTCCATCCATCGGGGCGAGCTGCAGTTGCTGCTGGCCCAGGCCGTGCGTGAGCGGCTGGGCGCGAACCACCTGCATCTTGGCATGGCCTTCGAGTCGCTGCAGCAGGACGGCCATGGCGTCACCGCCGTGTTCCACAACCGCAACAGCGACAGCAGCGAGCAGGTTCGCGCCGACGTTCTTGTGGGCGCCGACGGCATTCATTCCGCCGTACGCAAGGCCTTCTATCCCACCGGCGACGAATTCCAGTTTTCAGGCCGCATCCTGTGGCGCGCCATCACCTACGCCGAACCGTATCTGGACGGCAAGACCATGTTCATGGCTGGCTACCAGGATCAGAAATTCGTCGCCTACCCGCTTGCCGCAACCCCTCAGGCCGGCGGGAAAACGCCCATCAACTGGATTGCCGAACTCAAGGTCGATGCCGACGATCTGCCCGCCACCGACTGGAACCGCATCGTCGACAAATCCGTGTTCGCCGACAGCTTCAAGACCTGGAATTGGAGCTGGATAGACATTCCCGCGCTGATCGACGGCGCCGAAGCCATCTACGAATTTCCTCTGGTGGACAAGAACCCGCTGCCGCGCTGGTCGTTCGGCCACGCAACGCTGATCGGCGATGCCGCGCATCCGCTCTACCCCATCGGGTCCAACGGTTCGGCCCAGGCCATTCTCGACGCCCGCCGCATTGCCGAGTCGCTGCAGGAAGTCAACGAAAAAGGGCGTAAAAGCATTACCCTGGCCCTCAAGGAATACGAAGCCGACCGCCTGCCCACCACCACGGGCATCATCCTCAGAAACCGGCTGAACGGCCCGGAGCAGGTCATGCAGCTCGCGCACGAGCGGGCACCGAACGGCTTCGCGCACATCCACGATGCCGTCTCCGAACAGGAACTGCAGGAAATTTCGCTGCGCTACAAACGGCTGGCGGGCTTCGACCCCAGCATGCTCAAGTAGCTCAAGCCGCCAGGGCGGCGCCCAGCCTGGGCAGCACGCGCCGCGCATTGGCGCCGGTGGCGGCGTCCAGCGTCGCGCGCGGCGATCCGCGTAGTTGCGACAGCACGTCGGCAATGGCCGGTATCTGCATGGGCTCGTTGCGCCGCGACTCGATTTGCGGCGTTCCCAGCCAGGCCGGGGGTATGTCGGGGGCATCGGTTTCCAGCGCCAGGACGTCCAGCGGCAAGCGCTCGGCCAGACGCCTGATCTGCAAGGCCCGCTCGAACGTCATCGCGCCGCCGAACCCCAGCGCGAAGCCTTGCTCGATGAACTGCTCGGCCTGCTGGAAGCTGCCATTGAAGGCATGGGCCATGCCGCCGATGCGCGAACGGCGCCGCAAATGCTTGAGCAGAACGTCCTGGGAGCGCCGCACGTGCAACAGCACCGGCAAATCGTAGTGCAGCGCCAGGTCGAGCTGGGCCGTATAGAACATTTCCTGCCTGGCGAGCATGGCGGGCACGGTCAACGACGGAATAAAGAAATCCAGTCCTATTTCACCAATGGCGACGAAGCGCGGGTCACCCATGGCCGCCTCGACGCTCCGGCGCAACACCTGCAGGTCGTCTTCACGGGCCAGGGGGACGTACATGGGGTGTATGCCCAGGGCATAGAACCCGCCCGGAAACGAATGCGCCAGCTCCCGCACGGTGTCGAAGTTGGAGCGCGCAACCGAAGGAATCACAATGGCTTTTACCCCCGCCTGCGCGGCGCGCGCAATGACCTCGGCGCGATCCTCGTCGAACTCGGCGGCGTCCAGATGGCAATGCGTATCGATAAGCATGGGCCAAGCCCCGTCAACGGTAAAAGTACATCCCACTAGGCTTCGTTATCAACGAGGCAGCCTTTATCCATGTACAACTGCCTGTGCGCCAGCAAAGCCAGCGCCGGGTCGTGGGTGACGATGGCGAATGCCGTGCCGAACTCCTTGTTGACGCGCACCAGCAGCTCGAACATGCTTTCCGCCGTGTAGCGGTCGAGATTGCCCGTGGGCTCGTCGGCCAGCACGCAAGCCGGATGCGTGACCAGGGCGCGGGCCAGCGCGACCCTTTGCCGTTCGCCGCCCGACAACTGGCCGGGAAAATGGTGCTCGCGCGCGGTCAGCCCTACTTGCGCCAGCACCGCCCGCGCGGCCTCGCGGGCCTTGGCACGGTTTTCGCGGCGCACGATCAAGGGCATGGCCACATTATCCAGCGCCGAGAACTCCGGCAGCAAGTGATGGAACTGGTACACGAAGCCCAGGCTGCGATTGCGCAAACGGCTGCGCTGCGTTTCGGAAAGCCCCTTTGCACTGACGCCGTCCACGAACACCTCGCCCGATGTCGGCTCGTCCAGCAGGCCCAGCGAGTGCAGCAAGGTGCTTTTGCCCGAGCCCGATGCTCCCACGATGGCCACCATTTCGCCGCGCTCGACATGCAGGCTGACGTCGCGCAGGACATGGATGGCCTGCTCCCCTTCGTCATAGGTCTTGACCAGGTTTTTTGCGCTTAGAACATGGGATGCGGTTTCAGTCATGGCGCAATACCTGTGCGGGTTGCAGGCGGGAAGCCCGCCAGCTGGGATACAGCGTGGCCAGCAAGGACAGCACCAGCGACGTCACGGCAATCGCGATGATGTCGGAAGCCTGGGGGTTGGAAGGCAGCTCGCTGATGAAATAGATTTGCTGAGGCAAGAACTGCACGCCCAGCAGATGTTCGATGAACGGGACGATGACGTCGATGTTGTACGCCACCAGCATGCCCAGCCCGACTCCCAGCAGCGTGCCCACCACGCCGATCAGCGAGCCTTGCACCAGAAAGATGCGCGAGATTTCCCGCGGGGTGGATCCCAGCGTACGCAGGATGGCGATGTCGGACTGCTTGTCCTTGACCGCCATCACCAATGAAGACAGCAGATTGAACGCAGCCACGGCAACGATCAGGGCCAGGATCAGGAACATCATGCGCTTTTCCGTCTTCACCGCGGCGAACCAGGTGCGATTGCTTTGCGTCCAGTCGCCGGCCCGCACGTACGCCGGCATGATGCCCATCAGTTCGCGCGCCACCTGCGGCGCCTTCTGCATGTCGGCGATGCGCAGCCGCACGCCGCTGATGCCGCTGTCGCGGAACACCTTGGCCGCATCGTCGTCATCGATGAAAGCCAGCGACACATCGTATTCGTAGTAGCCCGAGGAAAAAATGCCCGCCACCGTGAATTGGCGCATCCGGGGCGTAAAGCCGGCCGGCGAAATCGACCCCTGTGGGGCCAGAACCATCAAGGTGTCGCCCACACGCACGCCCAGCATGTCGGCCAGCTGGTTGCCCAGGACGATGTTGAAGCTTCCGGGCTTCAGGACGTCCAGACGCCCCTCGATCATTTGCTGGCTCAATTCGGAAACAGCGCTCTCGCGCTGCGGATCGATGCCTCGGATCTGCGCCCCTCGCAATTCTTCACCACGTGCCAGCATGGCCTGCGCCGACACGAAGGGCGCCGCGCCGGTGACTTCGGTGTTCTTCCTGGCATCTTGCGCAAGCTCCTGCCAATGCGCCAGCACATCGTTGGGCGCTGCGCCCGGCACGGATAATTCAATATGCGGCAGAACCGACAACATGCGGTCGCGCACCTGGGTTTGAAAACCGTTCATCACCGACAGCACGATGATGAGCGCCGCCACCCCCAGGGCAATGCCGGCCATGGAGCTGCCGGCAATAAACGAGACGAAACGGTCGCGCCGACCGCGCCGGCCGCGGCCTCGCAGCAACCCGGCATAACGCGCGCCTATCCATAGTTCATAAGACATTATTATTCAGCCACCGTCCACTTATTAACACTACAATAAAAGCATGCAAATCGTACTCCCTGGCGCCTTGCCCGACCCTGCAGCGGCAAAGGCGCTTGTTCCCCATATCCTGGAAACGGCGCCCACCTTCGCAAACTGGCTGCGGCAGGGCCGCGCCGACGCGGGCGCCGGGCCCCCCCCCCCCGCGCCGGGGCCCGCCGGCGGGACAACGGGGGGGGGGGGGCCGGGCGGGGGGGAACGCGCGGGGGGCGGAAG